>NZ_JAMXYB010000030.1:0-32127 GCF_024129495.1 Acinetobacter sp. S4400-12
GGACTAGAGTTGTGGGTTTTGTGTGGTAACTCAACTGATGGCTCTAGTCCTTCTGTTTTTCAAGTCCATTTCTTATCCGCGATTCGGGTTAAATATTATTAATATAGGAAATTATGTACTGTATTTGAAGGATTTTTTTGGAGACTCAATACAGATAAAATGAATAGGGTTTTAATGGTTTATATTGGAATGGATTTTACAGGTATTTAAATTCTAAAATATAAATAAATATTTGATCTTCATCATTTTAATATTATTAATGTATGGTATGAAATACGAGAAATAGATAGAAATAACGAACTTAATTAGATAAGTATTCAGTAAAATTTTAATCCAATAATTGAAAGCAGGGTTGCAAAACTCACGCTTTATCGGGTTAAATGTAAACTAAGTCACATATTTGTTAGGTTTTTGTTAGTATTGCTGTGATCGGGTAACAAAGTGGTTACAGAAAATGAAAACTTGCACGATTCCTATTTTTATAATCATTGTCAGTCTACTGAGCTATTATGTGCATCAGCAGGCACAGTTGAAAAAATATACAGAAATCCATCAAATTTTAAAGGAGGTTCAGCATTCACAAAAATTACTGGATTCTAATCGTCATCGGGATTAGATCGGAATTTTTCATTCATTATTAAAACAATAAAGTTAAACTAATTAAAAATAAATAAATAATAAATAAGACAAAATTAAGAAAAGACTTAAGCTGGATAGTTTGAATTTTAATAAATTATAAAATCAAAGAAGTAATAAGAAATCAATGTGTTATAATCTGAAAAATATAAATTTGGGTCGGCTTTTAGCTTTTTAAATGTCTGATCCGGATGAGGAAAAAGCTGCATAAAAGTTATGCAGCTTTTTTGTTTAAGTTGTTTTTGGGTGTTTATGGCGCGGTCCTTCTACTGTTGCTGTTGAAATATTTTGATCCGTCAGAGAGTAATGCTGGCATATTTATTGCTCACAGATCTTTAAGATTAATGAGGTATTTAATGAAATCTCATGAATCTGGCGGCATGCTCAAAGCATAAAATTTACTTCATAGGGGCTAGGTCATGGCGACTCCTAATCCATCTTCAGAAAATATGCTGGAACGTTTGTTTAAGCTGAGTGAGAACAAAACCAGTTTCCGTACAGAAGTTCTGGCTGGTGTAACTACATTTTTAACCATGTGTTACATCATTATTGTCAATCCAATGATTTTATCCGAAACCGGGATGGATCATGGGGCTGTCTTTGTTGCAACCTGTCTTGCAGCGGCTATTGGCTGTTTTGTGATGGGTTTAATCGCAAACTATCCGATTGCACTGGCACCGGGTATGGGACTCAATGCCTTCTTTACTTATTCTGTCTGTCTGGGAATGGGAGTGCCTTGGCAAACCGCATTGGGTGCGGTATTTGTCTCGGGGCTGGTCTTTATTGCGATCAGCCTGTTCAAGATTCGAGAGGCAATTGTAAATGCGATTCCAATGTCGCTCAAACTGGCGATTGGTGGGGGTATTGGTCTATTTCTGGCGCTGATTGCCCTCAAGAATGCGGGAATCATTGTTGATAATCCGGCTACTCTGGTCGGTTTGGGAGATTTAAAGCAACCTTCAGTATTGCTGGCTTTATTTGGTTTTCTGATGGTGGTAGTCATGCATCACTTTAAGGTGCGTGGTTCAATTATCATCAGTATTTTGGTATTAACTGCTATTTCTGCTGCAATGGGCTTAAGCGAGTTTAAAGGCGTTGTAGGTGCGGTACCTTCGATTACTCCAACCTTCATGCAAATGGACTTTGAAGGCTTGTTTACCGCAAGCTTGATTGGTGTCATTTTTGTCTTCTTTTTAGTCGACTTGTTTGACTCAACTGGTACGTTGGTTGGCGTTTCTCATCGCGCAGGCCTGCTAAAAGATGGCAAGTTGCCACGTTTGAAAAAAGCATTATTTGCCGACTCGTCCGCCATTGTTGCCGGTGCTGCATTGGGTACATCGTCTACAACCCCTTATATCGAGTCTTCTGCAGGTGTCGCAGCGGGTGGTCGTACCGGCTTAACCGCAGTAATTGTTGGCCTGTTATTTATTGCCTGTCTGTTTTTTGCTCCATTGGCACAATCAGTGCCCGGATTTGCCACTGCACCTGCCTTATTGTTTGTGGGTGTATTGATGATTCAGGGCATCGTACATATTGACTGGAACGATATTACAGAAGCAGTACCAGCATTTTTAACCATTGTATTTATGCCATTTACCTACTCAATTGCAGATGGTATTGCAATGGGTTTTATCAGCTATGCATTGATCAAGCTCCTGACCGGTCAAGCGAAGACCGTACCTTATATGGTATGGATTGTCGCTGTGCTGTGGGCCATTAAATTTGCGATGTTTGGCGGTTAATTTTTCTATATTTGGAAAGGGTGTAAACTCGGTTTGCGCCCTTTTTTATTTTCGGGATTTATGAGGAATCGTGATGAATCATCTTGAGTTGATCCGTGCTTTGCCTAAGGCGGAGCTGCATGTGCATATTGAAGGAACATTTGAACCTGAGCTGATGTTTGCAATTGCGCAACGTAATAAAGTTGCCATTCCATATCAATCGGTTGAGGAAGTTAAACAGGCTTATAATTTCCATAATTTACAATCATTTTTAGATATTTATTATGCAGGCGCAAATGTGCTGATTGATGAGCAGGATTTTTATGATCTGGCTTGGGCATATTTTGAAAAATGTGCAGAAGATCATGTGGTGCATAGCGAAATATTCTTTGATCCGCAAACCCATACTGACCGTGGTATTGCCTTTGCAACGGTAATCAACGGTTTGCAAAAAGCCTGTGAGGATGCAAAAACCAAGCTGGGGATCACCTCACATTTAATCATGTGTTTCTTACGCCATTTAAGTGAAGAGGCTGCATTTGAAACTTTGGAGCAGGCTTTAGCTTATAAAGATCAAATCATTGCTGTAGGGCTGGATTCCAGTGAAGTCGGGCATCCGCCTGCTAAATTTGAACGTGTCTTTGCCAAAGCCCGTGAAGCTGGTTTTCTGGTGGTGGCGCATGCGGGTGAAGAAGGGCCGGCAGAATATGTCTGGGAGGCTTTGGATCTGTTAAAAGTCAACCGTATCGACCATGGGGTGCGTTCAGAAGAAGATCCGGAACTGATGCAGCGCCTGATCGCTGAAAAAATGCCACTAACGGTTTGTCCATTATCCAACCTGAAGCTTTGTGTGGTAGAGAATATGCAGCAGCATAATATCCGTCGTCTATTGCAGCAGGGTGTGCATGTCACTGTCAATTCAGATGATCCATCCTATTTTGGTGGCTATATGAATGATAATTTTATTGCCATTACTGAAGCGCTGGATTTAAGCCAAGAGGAATTGAAACAGTTGGCGATTAATTCTTTTGAAGCTTCATTTATGTCTGAGACTGAAAAGACTCAATGGATTAGTAAGATTCATGCACTCGCCTAAGACCTAAAGCCTGCAAAAGACAGGACATACGCTGTCTTTACTTGCTCAATTAAATGAATTGAACATGAAAGTAAAATTATTGTGGCCAATGATTGCTGCTACCCTGATGAGTTCTGCCTGTAGCGATACCAGTATGGCCCGGAAAGCCCTGAAGCCTGTCATTGAATATCAGTGTGGCCAAGAGCTGAAAAGTTCTAAAGTCTGGAAAATAAGCACTTATCTGATGAGTGAATTACAGCAGCAAAAACTGGAACAAGAGGTGTGTGGCTGCGTTGGTGAACATGCGCTGAAAGAGATACCGGCTACGACCTTATTAAAAGCCACTGTGGATGAGGAACTTAAGGCTGAGCTGACCAAGCAGGCGCTTGCCAATAGCCTAAAAGGCTGTGCCACTGAGTATCTTCAAAATAAATAGCCTGAGTTGTTAGAGCTATTTATTTGATTCTGCAATTATTGGGGGGGCTGTCATGCTCTTCCGCACATGGTTTTTATCGAAAAATTGATGTTTGATCGCCACTGTAATATGACTGAGCAATCAGACTGCCAACATCCAGGATAGCCAGATAGCTAGTGGTTTGACAATACTAGTCCTGGCTGGGTTTTCTGAAATCAAAGCAGGCATATTAAATAAATATAAAACAGGCACCGGATAGCCTAAGCTCTAGCGATATGGGCAACCAGTAAGATGCAGGACAATTAACATGAAATATAAAGCCAGCCACTATGTTGTAGGTGGGTGATATTTTGCTTTGTATGCTGTTATTACCAAATTGGAAAGATAGCCAGATCCGTGTCAAACACAGAGGAGAGAAGTAATTCTAAATCTGCAAGGCTGTCCGTCGCTTTCATGTCGCATTTGGCTGGCTGCAGATTAGGTTGTTCTCTTTGATGAATAGCGGCTGGCGCTGTAAGCTTAAACTGAGCAGATCAGGCATGAAACCTAGGAAATATCGAGACTATTGTCAGACTTCATAAAATCTGAGAAATTTTTAGCTATATAAGCAAGAACAAAGCATCGCTTTGTTCATAGCGCAGGAGGATGAGCATGTTTTTTTACTGCTACCTCATTATGAGACATTCATTTAGAATGACTCAAGTTCCTGCCGCATTCCTTATATCAGCTAAAAAATCTTGCGAGATATCTTCCTTACTTCGCAAACAGGTGAATGATTAACAAGGTCTAAGCAGTTTTGTTATTTTTAGATTCCTTAATCATTGGAATTTCGGCACAATACCCCATATTTTTCTATTTGAAAAAGGACATCCTGATGAAAAAAATAGTAGCTGTGATGGCTCCCCTGGCTCTGCTTCTTTCTGCATGTGCAGCCACAGGCCCAGAGAACACCCAGCCAAGCACAAGTCAGCAATTGGGTACAGCGGCCTTAAAAATTGCAATCAATGCAAAATGTACAACTGAATTGAATAATGTGCCTGCTTGGCAGACAGTCACCCGATTGATGACGGCTACGCAAAAACAGGAAGTCCAGACAGAAATCTGTGGCTGTGTGAGTGAAAAAGCACCACAAAGCGTGACAGCCGTTGATTTGGCAACAGCTGCTATTGATCCTGCTGCGCGCGCAACAATTGTAAGCAATGTCGTAGCAAAAACGATTCACGCCTGTGTCGCAGAAGCTCTAAACTAAGCGGCAATGAAATTTGAATAGGCTGACAGGTACAGCCTATTTTTATGGGAAATGAAATGAAAATTGCTGGTGTAGATGAAGCAGGGCGGGGTCCACTGGTGGGATCGGTGGTGGCTGCGGCTGTAATTTTGGATCCGGATAATCCGATTGAAGGCTTGAACGATTCTAAAAAGCTCAGTGAAAAGAAACGGGAAAAGCTTTTTATCGAAATTCAGGAAAAAGCCTTGGCTTGGGCCATTGCAGAGGCGTCAGCAGCTGAAATTGATGAACACAATATTTTACAGGCCTCATTATTGGCGATGCGCCGTGCCGTAGAAGCCTTAAATCTCCAGCCGGATCATGTGCTGGTGGATGGTAATAAAGTCCCTCAAGGTCTGATGATGAGTTGTGAGGCGGTTGTAGGGGGAGATGCTTTACATGCTGAAATCTCCGCAGCCAGTATTCTGGCTAAAGTCAGCCGTGATCGTCAGATGCTGGAGATGGACCAGAAATATCCGCAATTTGGTTTTGCCAAACATAAGGGCTATCCGACCAAAGCGCATTTTGAAGCCATTGCTTTACACGGTGTAATTGATGAACACCGTCGCAGTTTTGGGCCGGTAAAGAAAGTCTTGGCAGCTGTACTTGAGCAGCAGCAAGCAGTTTAAATCTTGATTTATACTGGGCTAAACGGTATAAAAGCGAAGGCAGATAAATTTAAAGCGGCTTTAAAGCCGCTTTATAATGGACACTTAATTAACGGTTAAAGTTATTGGGTGTCTGATTTTCATCTTCATACGAAGGTTGATAATCCTGATCGATATGTTGAAGATGTTCATGCATCGCGCGTTCATGCTGGATACGTTGGTAAATCTCTTCACGGTGCACAGAGACTTCTTTTGGAGCATTGACCCCAATACGAACCTGATTACCTTTTACGCCAAGTACAGTCACACTGACCTGGTCTCCAATCATTAAAGTTTCCCCGACACGTCGAGTCAAAATCAGCATGTTTTTCTCCTTGCAAAACGCAAAACCTGCAATTTATTGATGTACTAAAAACACAACCTAAAATCACAAAAATAAAATTTGAACCAAAAAAAGCCTGTTAGCTAAGCTACAGATTTGAATCTGTCCAAATTTACAAAAAATTCCTTAGGCTTAATATAACAGAGCCACTATAAAAAAAACTATAGTGGCTCTGCATTTTTGTAGAGATTTATAAAATACTGTCAGACAAACGCAGTATTTTGCAGGTTCTCTTAAGCGCGTGCGTTAGATTCACCTTGTTCGCGGTCTAGACCGAAGGTAGTGTGAAGTGAACGAACGGCAAGCTCCAGATAATTCTCTTCGATGATCACTGAAATTTTGATTTCAGATGTAGAGATCATCAGGATGTTGATACTTTCATCCGCCAGAGCAGTGAACATTTTGCTGGCCACGCCTGCATGAGAGCGCATGCCTACACCAACAATCGATACTTTTACGATGTCATCACGAGTTGCCACTTCACGTGCACCAATTGCGCGGGCTGTTTCTTCCAAAATAGCTTTGGCTTTGGCGAGTTCACTACGATTAACAGTAAAGGTGAAGTCCGTTGTACCATCTTCTTCAACGTTCTGGATAATCATATCCACTTCGACATTGGCATCACCAATTGGCTTCAAGATTTTAGACGCAATACCGGGTTCATCAGGAACACCTAAGATAGTCAGTTTTGCTTCGTCACGATTAAATGCGATACCCGAGATGATTGGCTGTTCCATATTGTCTTCCGATTCAGTAGTAATAAGAGTTCCGACGTTATTTTTGAAGTCTTCGTCAAATGCGCCATCGTCCTCATTATCAAAGCTTGATAATACGCGTAAAGGTACCTGGTACTTGCCTGCAAATTCAACAGAGCGAATCTGTAGAACTTTAGAGCCTAAAGACGCCATTTCCAGCATTTCTTCAAAAGAAATACGGTCTACTTTTTTCGCTTTAGGTGCAACACGTGGGTCCGTGGTATACACGCCGTCAACATCTGTGTAAATCTGGCATTCATCGGCTTTTAATGCAGCAGCAAGGGCAACACCCGAGGTATCAGAACCTCCACGGCCTAAAGTGGTTGTATTGCCATTGGCATCAAAACCCTGGAAGCCTGCAACCACAATTACACGGCCTGCATCAAGGTTCTCGGTCAACACTGCAGTATCGATAGACTCAATACGTGCCTTGGTGAACGAACTGTCAGTTTTAATACCAACCTGGCGACCGGTAAGGGAAGTCGCTGCCACGCCAATTGAGTTGAGCGCCATCGCCAACATGGAAATCGTTACCTGCTCACCCGTAGAAACCATCTGGTCAAGCTCACGTGGGTCAGGGGTTTCGGTAATGGCCTTCGCGAGAGCAAGCAAGCGGTTGGTTTCACCACTCATAGCAGATACAACCACAACCACCTTGTGGCCATGGTCATGCCAGCGCTTCACACGACGAGCAACATTTAAAATGCGCTCGGGAGTACCCATTGAGGTACCGCCATATTTTTGAACGATTAATGCCATAGTTGTTCCATCTAAACCATGACCCTGATCTACCTATCAGAGTCAGTTACACAAAATGAAGTTTTTTATTTTGCTTGCAGCCAGGCTGACAGATCAGCCATGACAGGAGCAAACTTCTCGTTAAGTGGCGCGCCACCTTGTGCCAAGTCAGGTTTACCACCACCTTTACCGCCTAGCTCAGTCGCCAGATGTTTGATGATGTCACCTGCTTTAATAGACGCAGTAAAGTCCTTCGCTACAGATGCGATCAAGCTCACCTTGTCACCCTCTACACCTGCAAGCACAATGACTGCATTTTCTAATTTTGATTTCACACCATCATGTAGGTTGCGCAGTGATTTGGCATCCACGCCTTCAACAGTGGTAATCAGTGTTTTGCGACCAGCAAGTTCTTGAACCTGGCTTAACAGTTCGCCCGCTTGTAAGTTCGCCAGCTTTTGATTGAGCTGTTCAATCTGTTTTTGCAGGCGGGATGCGGTATCTACCAGTGCTTCAACTTTTTCAATCGTTTGATCTTTCTGTGCTTTTAACAGACCATTAATAGTGTTGATGTCGCGATCTGCTTTTTGCGCCACTTCTATCGCTTTAGTGCCGGTCACTGCTTCGATACGACGTATACCCGCCGCAACACCACCTTCAGAGGTAATTTTAAACAGGCCAATGTCACCTGTGCGTTTGACGTGAATACCGCCACACAGTTCGATCGAGAAGTTTTTCTCATCAATCACTGAGCCCATAGAAAGTACGCGAACTTCATCACCATACTTTTCACCAAATAGCATCATTGCGCCTTTGGCTTTGGCTGATTCAATGTCTAGAAGCTCAGTGGTCACGGGAGTGTTGGCAATTACTTCCGCATTCACAAGACGTTCAATTTCTTGCAGCTGTTCAAATGTTACAGGCTGGTCATTGGCAAAGTCAAAACGCAAGATGTCAGAGGCAACCAGGGAACCTTTTTGTTGAACGTGTGAACCTAGAGTTTGGCGCAGGGCAGCGTGTAACAGGTGAGTTGCAGAGTGGTTGCGTGCAGTGGCTGCACGGATGTCCGCTTTCACTGTTGCTTCTACGTTTTGAGTAACTTTTAAGTTACCCATAGTCACAATACCCTGGTGTACAAATGCACCGCCCGATTTTTTGGTATCTTGTACTTCAAAAATGCCTGTGTCGTTTTTGAAGAGTCCTGTATCACCAATCTGACCACCGCTTTCTGCATAGAACGGTGTCTGGTTGAGTACGATGAGTGCTTCATCGCCTTCAACGACTTCATCAACCTGTTCACCATCTTTATAGATCGCGATGATTTGACCTTGGCCTTGAGTGGCATCATAGCCATCAAACTGGGTTTCACCTTCAACTTTAACCACGCTGTTATAGTCGATGGCAAATTTACCTGCATCGCGTGCACGTTGACGTTGTGCAGCCATTTCAACATCAAAGCCAGCTTCGTCAATGGTCAAATCACGCTCACGCGCGATATCTGCAGTCAGGTCGGTCGGGAAGCCATAGGTGTCATAAAGCTTGAATACTACTTCGCCCGGAATAACTGAACCTTTTAGATTTGCCAGTTCGCCTTCAAGTAATTTCAAACCTTGTTCAAGTGTTTTTGCAAACTGTTCTTCTTCTTTTAGCAATGCAGCTTCGATACGTGCTTTGTTTGCTTCAAGTTCAGGGTAAGCTTGACCCATGATTTCAATTAAAGGTTGCAGCATTTTATGGAAGAATGAGCCAGTCGCACCCAGCTTGTTACCGTGACGAACCGCACGGCGGATAATACGGCGCAGTACATAGCCACGGCCTTCATTAGATGGATTGACACCATCAGCAATCAGGAAGCAGCAAGAACGGGCATGGTCAGCCACGACTTTTAATGAAGCAGGGTACTGAACTGGCGTGCCTTTATCGGCAGCTTCAGCTTGAAGTGTGGCAGTATCCAGACCAATGATTTCAGCCGCAGCCTTAAGCAAGTGCTGGAACAGGTCAATTTCGTAGTTGGAATTCACATGTTGCAGAACAGCAGAAATACGTTCCAGGCCCATGCCGGTATCTACAGAAGGTGCTGGAAGCGGGTGAAGCACGCCATCTGCAGTACGGTTGAACTGCATAAAGACGTTGTTCCAGATTTCAATGAAACGATCACCATCTTCTTCAGGTGTGCCTGGCAAGCCGCCCCAGATATGCTCGCCATGGTCAAAGAAGATTTCAGAACATGGACCGCAAGGACCGGTGTCACCCATCGCCCAGAAGTTGTCTGATGCGTATTTTTCGCCTTTATTATCACCAATACGAATAATACGGCTTGCATCTAGGCCAATTTCTTTGTTCCAGATGTCGAAGGCTTCGTCATCGGTGTGGTAAACAGTGGCATACAGTTTATCTTTAGGCAGTGCCAGCCAGTCGTCACCTGTCAGGAAGTCCCAGGCAAATTTGATCGCATCCCGTTTGAAGTAATCACCAAAAGAGAAGTTACCCAGCATTTCAAAGAAAGTATGGTGACGTGCGGTATAGCCAACGTTGTCCAGGTCATTATGCTTACCGCCAGCACGGACACATTTCTGTGATGACACTGCACGCACATAGTCACGCTTTTCAAGCCCTAGGAAGCAGTCTTTGAACTGGTTCATCCCTGCGTTGGTAAACAGCAAGGTAGGATCATTGGCCGGTACCAGAGAACTCGAAGCGACACGTGTATGCCCTTGCGATTCAAAGTAACGCAAAAATGCTTCACGAATTTCAGCTGATGTCATAAAACGAGTACTCACAACCAAGTCACTCCATAATTTCTGGTTTGGCTAAAAGCAGGACAGTCTGACAAGAGGGTAAGTTCTTTGCTGCCGTGCAGGCTTAAATTTTTAAAAACGCCAAATTATAACGGAAAATGCCTGTTCGACCAATCATTTTAAAATCAATTGCTATGATTTATTTGCAGGGGCAGGCCGGAGATTTTCCAAATTAAAACTTATAAAGAAGAATATGACATTTCAGGCTTTTTTGAGCAGACTGAAAAACTGGATTTCTGAATATGGTCTGTTTGATCGGAAATGGAAACATCGAAAATTCCTATTTTCCCTAAAGTTTTTGCGGTACTGTGAGAGAAATCCATTAATATAGAAGCGTTTTTAATATCGGCACATAAAAGGTTAGGTCATGCAACGAGTGGCAATCAATGGGTTTGGGCGTATTGGACGAAATGTGCTGCGTGCCTGGTTTGAAAATCCGAAAGCTTTTAATTTTGAGATTGTTGCCATTAACGATATTGCCAATGTCGAAACTTTACTGCATCTGTTCAAGTATGATTCAACGCATGGCCGTTTTCCTGGACAGGTGGACTTAAGCTATGATGCTGAACATATTTATCTGCATGTTGCCTATCAAGAGGCGTGCTTAAAAGTCCAGGTCTTATGCCAGGCCAATCCGGTGCAGTTGCCGTGGAAAAACCTGGAAGTCGATGTGGTGCTGGAGTGTACCGGTCTGTTCCGTTCCCGTGAAGCTGCGACCCAGCATATTCATGCCGGTGCAAAACGTGTGATTATCGGTGCAGCACCCTTCGATACGGTAGATGCCGCGATTGTATATGGCGTTAACCATCATGAGGTCAAAGTGTCTGACCAGATCATTTCCAGTGTTTCCTGTACCACACAGGCTTTGGTTCCCTTGGTGAAAATCATTGATGATGCCTTTGGGATAGATACCGCCCTGATGACAGAAATTCATGCCGTCACCGCAGATCAAAGTGTACTGGATCAGGCGCATCGTGATTTAAGACGTGCGCGGGCTTCGGGACAGAATATTATTCCGACCACTTCAAGTGCGCTCGGTGCCTTAAAACAGGTCATGCCGAAAATGACTGACCGGATTGATGGATATTCAATACGGGTGCCAACCATTAATGTGGCTGCAATTGACTTGACCTTTATTTCTCAGTTACCGATTACTGAGCACAACTTAAATGAAGTGCTGATCAAGGCGGCGCGTCAGGACTTTGCCGAGATTATGTCCGTCACTGATGAGCCTTTAGTATCTTCGGATTTCAACCATTCGCCTTATTCGCTGATCGTAGACCTGACCCAGACGCTGGTCATTGGGCATCAAGCCAAAGTCTTTGCCTGGTATGATAACGAATGGGGATATGCCAACCGCTTATTAGACCTCTGTGAGTCTTTTCAGTCACATTAAGTTTATTTTACAAAAGCACCCTGAACCGGGTGCTTTTTGATTAAAAGGCAGATAACAAACAGAGCGGCAGAACAGGAGTGAAGCAATTGATCGAAAAGCACTGGATTTATGTATAAAAGCTCTATGAACTACAGGTTTTTTGGTTAAGATAAGGATAATTAAATGAAATAAGAGCAACGATACGATGTTGATTTGGGGATTTATTATACTATTGACTGTGGCTGTCATTTTTCTGATCTGGTTGCAATTCAATAATAATGATTATTCAACTGCTGTACAGGGGGTACCAGTTGAAGATAAGGTGGCACATTTAGAGGAAAATTTAAAAAAGACCTTGGAAATCGTTCAGGATCTGGCAAAGAAAATGCATGTACAGCAGGAAATGCTGGATCAGACTACGGCCAAGCTACAAAAAGTAGAGCTACAAAATGCCGAGCTGGTCAGTTTGCTGGCACAAGTGGTTGATCTGAAAAAATAACAAGAAATAAATTCATTTAAAAAGTGACCAATGTTACCCGATTTGTCTTGGAAAATATTCGGGAAGTTTTTCCCGAAGATCACCCTTTAAATAATTTTAGAAACTTTAGAAGGAAGCGGTGTCGGTATTCGCCGGCTCAATTTGTTATGGCAGCTGAGAATTAAAGATCTTGCTGAGCGCCTCGTTTTAGTAGTCGATATTGAGATCAAAACTCATATATGGAGCACTAATTTCAGCTGTCGCCATCTGGTGTGTGTGAGACATTCGGCATACTGATTATTCACAATTTTTTTGATTGCTGATGCGCTTCTAGCTATGTTTTTCAATAGAGTCTTTAAACTTTTTAAGTTTACGTTATTCATCCTGGCGCGGTTATCCAGTTGCATGATACCGCTTGTGATGAATCAACAGGAGTAAAGATATAGGTGACTTTCTGTTGCTTATCTACGCCGTAACCATTGGTTGCGACAACTTGACCTAGACTTATACCTATTTGTACCTAAGTCTTGCTACCTAAGTCGTTCCAGCTCGATAAATTGCATATCAGTGACTGATCGGTGGAACCCCAAGTTTAAAGCCTACTACCGGAGTTTCAGTTTTATTGTCATCTTCCTCTGGCCATCTGGATGAAATCTGGGTGCTATCTTCATTATTCTGAGTGGAAGAATCTCTGGCTACTGGATTTTGCGTAGGAATTGCAGGGGTATGTGGATTGCAGACAGTTCATAAAGCAATAAGATGGAATCGTACACAGCTCATGATCCTGTTTGGCATAAATATCTTTTTTATCTATAAACTTGAGTAAAATCAGGATCGTATGTAAAACGCTTAACTTTTTGAATGGCTCATTTATTCAGCTCGCTCTGATCTGGTCTAGGTGCGAGGGTGATTAACCTAAGTCAACTGTGAAAATTATAAAATTTGCGATGCATAGGCAAAACTATCGTGTTAGACTAGGAGAAATCGGGTGTGTTCCCGATTTTTTTATGCGGATTCGTTCCGCGCTGACAAGAATTTAGGTTTACAACATGCCCATTTCAGAGACATGGTTATTACCTGATGGTGTAGCTGATGTATTACCAGAACAAGCGCAAGTCATTGAAACTATGCGTCGTCAATCACTGGATTTCCTTGCATCTCGAGGTTATCAGCTGGTCTACACGCCATTTATTGAATACATCGAATCTCTTTCTTCTCTTTCAGAATCGAATCAAGATTTAGATCTGGCCACTTTTAAAGTCATCGACCAGCTTTCAGGTCGTTTGCTTGGTGTGCGTGCCGATATGACACCACAAGTGGCACGTATTGATGCGCATGTACATCCAGTAGAAGGCGTGGCGCGTTATTGCTATGCAGGTACAGTACTTCATACCAAGCCTCAGGGTTTTAATACCACGCGTGCGCCTTTGCAGTTAGGTGCGGAATTGTTTGGTTCAGACAGTATTGATGCTGATGTGGAAATGGTTGATTTGATGATCAGCCTGATTCAGGAAGCTGGTGTGGCTGAAGGGATTCATCTGGACTTGGGTCATGTCGGATTATTCCGTAGTATGGTAGCGCAAGCCGGTCTAACTAAAGCAGATGAGCGACGTTTGTCTGATCTTTACCAGCGTAAAGCCTTGCCAGAACTGCAGGAATACACTGCAGGCTTGAGTTTCGGACAAGATTTCTATGCACTGGGCCGTTATGCAAGTGATCTTGATGCATTGCAAGCCCACTTAAGTGAAGACGTGCTGGCAAACCCAGACTTTAAACAGGCTTTTGAAGCTTTATTCAGTACGAAAAATGAAGTGCAGGCCCGCTGGCCAAATTTGCACATCGGTGTGGATGTCGTGGAGCTGCGTTCATATCACTATCATACTGGCCTGATGTATGCTGTCTATGCGCCGAATCGTGCTGCCGCACTGGCACAAGGTGGGCGTTATGACGGAATTGGTCGACACTTTGGTCGTGCACGTCCTGCAACAGGTTTCTCGTGCGATTTATATGCATTGAGCACAGGTAAATTTAAAGCCATACAGGTTGTCGTAGCGCCAAAAGGCACCGATACAGCACTCGTGGCGGCCATTCAAAATGCGCGCGCTCAAGGCTTAAACGTGATTCAGTTATTAGGTAATGATGAATTGAGTTCAATTCCGTATGCCACTCACCAGCTGGTGAATGCAAACGGTGAATGGACTGTCAAAACCATTTAAATCGCTAGGCTCAGCATTCATGTCGCTGAGCAAAGCTTTCAATTTTAACAGCATGATGTAATGAGGCTATTATGGGCAAGAATGTTGTGGTACTTGGTACCCAATGGGGCGACGAGGGTAAAGGTAAGATCGTCGACCTGCTCACAGATCAAGCGGCTGCGGTAGTTCGTTATCAAGGCGGACACAACGCAGGTCATACTCTCGTGGTTGGTGGTAAGAAAACTGTATTACACCTCATTCCATCTGGTATTTTACGTGAAAACGTACTGTGCTTAATTGGTAATGGTGTGGTTCTTTCTCCTGAAGCCCTCATCAAAGAGATGGATATTCTTGAGAAAGAAGGTGTACCAGTTAAAGAGCGCTTACGTATTTCTCCAAACTGTCCATTAATCCTGCCGAACCATATTGCACTTGACCAGGCGCGTGAGAAAAAGCGTGGTAATGCGAAAATTGGTACGACAGGTCGCGGGATCGGTCCAGCATATGAAGATAAAGTGGCTCGCCGTGCAATCCGTGTGGCTGACCTGGTTCGTGGTGGCGAGCATCTGACCGCACTGCTGACTGAGCTGCTTGAATACCATAACTTCCAGTTAACCGAATTCTACGGTGTAGATGCAGTTAAACTTGAGGATGTGCTGGCGCTTTGTGACCAATGGCGTGAAGTTGTTGCACCGCTGGTAATTGACGTCACTGGCGAATTGCACAAATACCGTAAAAACGGTGACAACATTATGTTTGAAGGTGCACAAGGTTCACTGCTAGACGTCGATCACGGTACTTATCCGTACGTGACTTCTTCAAACACGACTGCGGGCGGTGTAAGTTCTGGTTCAGGTTTAGGACCATTACATCTGAACTATGTATTGGGTATTACCAAGGCATATACAACCCGTGTGGGTGCAGGCCCATTTCCGACTGAGCTGATCTATGATGCAGCCAATGATACAGGGGATTCTATCGGTAAGCACCTGGGTACAGTAGGTAATGAATTTGGTGCATCTACAGGCCGTCAGCGTCGTTGTGGCTGGTTTGATGCAGAAATCCTGCGCCGCTCGGTAGAGGTTAACTCCCTTTCTGGTATTTGCTTAACTAAACTTGACGTTCTGGATGGTTTGGAAGAAGTGAAAATTTGTGTGGGTTATGAGGCGGCTGATTCGGGTTGTGTCGGTTCTTCTGATGCGCTGGCATTTGAAACCTTAAAGCCAATTTATGAAACCATGCCAGGCTGGAAAGAATCAACTTTCGGAGCCAAATCCCTAGACCAGTTGCCACAAGCAGCAATCAACTATGTGAAACGTCTGGAAGAGCTGATTGAATGTCCAATCGACATCATCTCAACAGGCCCAGACCGTGAAGAAACTATTGTTCTTCGCCACCCGTTTGAAGCTTAATTTAAGCCAAGAATGATAAAAAAAACCCTGTGAATCCACAGGGTTTTTTATAGAAAAATATTATTTTTCAGGCTTTAAAATAGTTTGAGAATATAGAAATCATGGTCTTGTTCAGACTAAAGTTAATTTATTCCGTTATGTGTAAAGCGTGAAGCCTTGCTAGAATAAGAGCACGATAAAATCTGGAATGCAGGATGCATAAAAATATTTCAGGAACCATGTTCTATTCACTGCTGTTTGCCATGGGCGGTGCTCCGACCATTGCCATGCTGATTATTCGTGCCCAAACCCAAGACCCTGATATTATTTATGGTGCATTCATTGGTTTAAGTGTCATTATTGCCTGTGTACTGGTACCGGTAATTTTGCTGCAAAATGGGATACTGTTTTTTAAGCGTAAAAGTGTCGTTCTGGAAGAGAAAATTAGACCGCTCTGTCAGCTGTATTTGGGTTTAAATGTCGCCTGTCTGGTCTATTGGCTGGCCATACAGTATTGGGGTTAAAATTACATAAATTATAAGAAGATGAAGTAAATCAACGTTTAGTTGTTACAATCTTTCAACTATAATTTTTTACAAGATCAATTAGCGTTTGCTTAAGGTGGAAATGATTATAATGAAAAATAAACTTTTATGCGCGATGAGTGCCACAGTAGCTATTACTTTGTCGGGTTGTACAACTATTGCGGATATGGCGGGCGCAGACACGGTCACTTTAAATGCCACCGCTTCACAAAGTTATAATGCCATGGTGACAGATGCCAGAGCAAAAGGCCAGTTGGACACCAGCTCTGCTACTTATAAACGTATCAATACGGTATTTAACCGTTTAAAGCCTTATGCAAACCAGATGAATCAGACGGGTACAGCATTTCAGTGGCAATTGGCTGTACTTAAATCTGACCAGGTAAACGCTTTTGTGGCGCCAGGTGGTAAGGTAGTATTTTATACTGGTATTGTGACCAAGTTGAATCTGACTGATGCTGAAATTGCCGCAATTATGGGGCATGAAATGGTGCATGCGCTAGAAGAACATTCTAAGCAGAAAATCGGTGCGCAAGCCTTGACTGATCTGGCACTAGGCATTGGCCTGAGTGCAGCAGGGGTTGGACAGGGTGGAGCAGCCGTTGCTCAGTTAGGCAGCCAGATCGGTATAGGCCTGCCATATTCACGTAATCTTGAAAGCCGAGCTGACCAAGGCGGTTTAGGCTTGATGGCACGTGCGGGCTACAATCCGAATGCAGCTATTACCTTATGGGAAAAAATGAACAAACTTTCAGGTAGCAGCACAGGAGCAACATTCCTGTCTACTCACCCATCTAACGCACAGCGTATTGCTGCGATGCGTCAGAATCTGCCAGCTGCCATGCAGATTTATAATCAGCATAAATGATCATAGACGCACTGGTTCAGTAAGATCAGGGGAATTTAAAAAGCAGGGCACAGGCTCTGTTTTTTTATGGTGATTTATTTAGAAATGAAGTAGATATTAAATAAAAAAGGCAAAGTAAAATACTTTGCCTTTTATGCTTAACTTAAGATCGGATGATCTTAGTGGTTGTGACCACCCGCACCGTGTACGTGACCGTGATCCAGTTCTTCTTGAGAAGCTTCACGGATTTCAACAATTTCAACTTCAAAAGTCAAATCTTGACCAGCAAGCGGGAAGTTTGCATCAACAATAACGTTATCGCCTTCAACTGTTTTAACAGTTACGATTTGAACGCCATCATCAGTTTGAGCCTGGAACTGCATACCTGCCTGAATATTGTCTACGCCTTGGAACATTTGCTTAGGTACTTCTTGTACCAGATCCGGGTTATATTCGCCATAACCTTCTGCAGCAGGAACATTCACAGTGAATTTTTCACCTACGGTTTTGCCTTCTAGAGCTTTTTCTAAACCTGGGATGATGTTACCTGCACCGTGCAAATAGGCAAGTGGTTCACCTTGAGATTTGTCGAGAGTTTCACCCTCTGCGTTAGTCAATGTGTAGTGGAAAGAAACCACGAGGTCATTTGCAATAGCAGTCATGTTATTGATCCATTCAATTTTCTTAAGGGTACATCATAAAGTGAAATTGTATTTTTGTAGACTAAAATTAGCAAAAAAATGCAATTTGACCTTTTTAATGACGATTTTTTAAATAATGAGGACAAATTTCTGTATTTCAATGCAATTTTAGCTTTGGAGAAATTTTACCTGTAACAAAATCTTTAGCGATGAATAGGCCTGCATCGGCATAAGCATGAATAGTAGCCTGATGAAGTCGATATAAGGAGATCTATGAATTTAGCCATAAAACCTGACACATTGACCTGTCCTAATAATTCACCCACCACTTTTTGCTATTACAATGATTTTTAGGTTGTATGTTTCTTGTGCAAATACAGTAGCCATGGAATGCTTATTGTATGCATGGGCTTGAACCGGTCTTAAGTAAAATTGTTAGAAAAATTATAAAACGTAGCAATTTTATAAGCGTGATTCAGAAAAACGTTTTTCTTTAAAACTTAGAAGTATAAGTAGGAAAAGAGAGGAGAAAGCTAGAAGATAACATGCTTATCTTCTAGGCAGAATATTCAAAGCTAAATAGGGTGGGTTTATTTTTCAATTGGATAAAGCTTGACCTCGGGAGCACTGTCTGTAAAGAAACTGAACAGGCTTTTTAACCAGATGAACGCTTTTTGAAAAATATTTGCCTCTTCAATATCGACCCGATCTTCAATCTGGATGGTACGAATAAGCTGGTTGTTTTGGTAGATTTGTACCGTTGCTAACGGCACGACAGCTGCCAAAGGGGCAATCAATTCAGGCGTAGTAATTTCCACATTAATGTGGGTCTGGGTTTCTGGTAAGGGTTCGATACTTTGTAAAATACCATTACCAGTATCGAGCATGACACGCTGCTGGGCCTGATCAAACTGGTTCAGATCAATGGTGTAGTGCTGGTCATAGAGCGAAGTGGTCACAATCTGCGGCTGCTTAGTTTGCACCTTAAACATGTTTAAAGTTGATTTAATCACTGGCAGCTCAGCCAATAATTGCTGATCTTTAATCGCAACTTCATTACGGGTGTAGGTATAAGCCAAATTCATCAACTTATGCGCTATTTCCGCACGTTTTAGGGCGCTTTTGCTGCCCAGTACCACCACAACCAGACGACGATTCGGTATTTCAATATCATGGGTTAAACGGTTAGCAGTCAAGGCAAGATTATAACCAGCAGCGCGAGTAAAACCGGTTTTTAAGCCATCTACACTCGGATCAAGCTTGAGCACCAAGTTAGTGGCGCGGTGAAAATGGTTGTTATAGCTAAAACTCGGCTGCTTGGAATAATACAGATAATCCGGAGTTTCATTCACCACCGCCATCGACAAACGTGCCAGATCGGCTGCTGTTGAATAATGCTGAGGCATGGTAATACCGGCCGGATTTTGAAAATAGGTATGCTCCATGCCCAGAGCTTTGGCTTCCTGATTCATCCGGTCTACAAATTTAGGGATATTGCCAGAAACTTTTTCTGCTAAAGTCACTGCTGCATCATTTGCTGACATGATAATCAGACCAGCCAGTAACTGGTCAACGGAAATCTGCTCACCTTCTTTTAGGTACATCTGCGACTCATCCCACATGATGGTTTTCACCACAGGACTCGCTGTTAAAACGGTATGTTTATCCAGTTTCCCGGCCTGAATATCTTTGAGGACAATATAGGCCACCATCATTTTGGTCAGCGAAGCTGGCGCACGCTGAACATCTGCATTATGCTCGGCAATGACTTGACCAGACTGTGCATCAAGAATCGTCCAGGCTTCTGCTTCTACACTTTCTGGAAGAATATTCAGTAGGGCAGCATACGAAATTGCAGGGACAAACAGACTGAGCACTGCAATCAGTGAGATGATGTATTTCAAAGATGTTCCTTTATAACCAGATGGTCGATGAACGATTTAATTTTTAGGCATGCTATGCCTTTTTTTTCAGGATAGCTAGTCAGAAATGTAGACAAATGCGACAGCCGAGCAATACAGGTCTAAAAAATGCTAAGCTAAGCCATAACTTATTTATCTGTATTTTATATCGCCTATTATGTTGCATTATCAAATCGAATTTGACGATTACCGTCAGCATCTTATTCACGTAACTGTTCGCTTTTTGGCAGATCCAACGCAGGTGCTTTCTTTACCGACCTGGATTCCGGGCAGTTACCTGATTCGTGAGTTCTCTAAGCATATTGAAGCGGTCAAGGCTTATGATGAGGCAGGCCGTCAGCTAAAAATCCAGAAATTTGAAAAAAACAAATGGCGTTTATTTAATACCGATCATGAACTGATTACGGTGGAATATGATGTTTATGCCTATGATTTGTCTGTGCGTGGTGCCTATGTAGATCAGAACCGTCTTTATGTAAACCCAGCCTGCGCCTGTCTGGGACTGGAAGGCCATGAACATGACGAAGTGGAAGTGGAAATATTCCTGCCTGATGAGCTGAAGCATTTCCAGCTCGCTACTGGCATGCAAGCCAAAAGTCTGGTCAAAGGCCGCTTTACCCTTAAAGCTAAAAATTATGCCGAATTAATTGATGCACCATTTGAGCTGGCAGAGCAGACCCGTTTCAGTTTTGAGGCCAATGGCATTCCGCATGAGTTTGTTGTATCAGGTAAACACAGCATGAATGTGGAGCGCATGCAGCAGGATATTGAAAGAATCTGTGCTACAGAAATCGCCATGTTCGGCTCAGCTCCTTTTGAAAATTATACCTTTATGACCATGGCAACCGGGAATAGTTATGGTGGTCTGGAGCATCCGAACTCGACCAGCCTGATTACGCCACGTGATGACCTGCCTAAGGCGGATGAGCCGGAACAGCCTTCCAAAGATTATCAGCGTTTCCTCGGACTGTGCAGCCATGAGTATTTTCATTCCTGGTTAGTGAAATTTATCCGCCCTGAAAACTTTGTTAATTATGACCTGAACAAAGAAGGCTATACTTCTTTGCTGTGGATTTTTGAAGGTTTTACTTCATATTATGATGACCTGATTTTGCTGCGTAGCGGTGTGATCAATCAGGAAGCTTATCTGAGCTTATTAAAAGCACAGATTGACCGTTATCTGCAAAATCCGGGACGTTTTGTTCAGTCTGTGGTGGAGTCTAGTTTTGATGCTTGGGTGAAGTTCTATCGTCAGGATGAAAACACGAATAATGCCGGCACCAGTTATTATAATAAGGGCTGTCTGGTCGCTTTGTGTCTGGACCTAGGCCTGCGTCTGCGCGGTTCAAGTTTGGATGCTTTAATGCGTAAACTGTATGAAAATGCGCAAAACGGTATTCAGGTCAATGAGCGCACGATCTTTGAACTTTGTCAGGAACTCACGGGTGATGACTGGGTCGAGCAGATCAATCACCTGATCAATACGACAGATGAGTTACCGTTGGATCAGCTCTTCCCTGAGTTTGGCCTGCGCTATAGTCTGAAAAATGACAAATCGCTCCCATTCGGTCTGAAACTCTTAGATAAACCTGAAGGTGTGTTGATTCAATCTGCTCGCCGTAATGGTACTGGGGCGGCAGTTGGTTTATCTGCCCATGATGTGATTGTTGCGATTGATGGTCTGAAAGCGACGACTAAACTTGTAGAGAAATATGCGAAGCAAGATGGGAGTTATACTGTTCATGCTTTCCGCCGCGATGAGCTGATGCGTTTTGAAGTTCAGGCAGGTGGTTCTGAGTTGACAGAAGTGGAACTCAAAGTTGAAGATCAGGCCAAAGTTGAAAAATGGTTAAAAGCTTAATTGGTAAACTGGATTAATGTAAGGTAGAACCGGTGCGGTGTATTAATTCAGACTTGGTCGAATATTACCCACAAGAGATTTTATGTTAAATCAACAAATAATCCCCTAAAAATAGGGGATTATTTGTTTCTATTATATACTTAAGTCTATAAAGCTTAAAAAGAACTACCAATGACTAATATACGACTATTATATGTAAGCAAATTCAGATCTAAAGTTTATTCTAAGTCTGAACTTTATGAAATTTTAACCGAAGCATTAAAGTTTAATGGAGCGAATCAAATCTATGGGGCGCTTTATTATGGAAATGATTACTTTGTTCAATGTCTAGAGGGGCAAGAAGATAAAGTAAAACATCTTTTTCATGATAAAATTTTAAAAGATCCACGTCATGAAAATTGTGAAGTTCTTTATCTTGAGAAGATCGATACATATCTTTTTTCTAATTGGTATATGAAATATGCCAACATTGATCAGGAGGTAGTTGATTTTTTCTCAGAGAATCATAATGATATTTTTAATCCCTATTTATTAAGTAGTTCTACGATTCCACCTTTTATAGAATTACTCAGTCAGCATGCTGATAATTTTTCTATATTAAAAAGTAAAGCTTTAATTACTTCAAATCCAATTTGAAAAAGCCCATCTTTGAATGAATAAAATGAACATAAGACACATTAGATGAAGTCGAAAATGGGAGCCTTAAGCTCCCATTTTTATAAAATTAAGATTTGTAAAGTTATTCGAGTATTAATCTGGCATTTTGAGCTTGTATAGGGCGATTATTAGGATGTTCCATTAATTTTGAGAACGCTTTAATTTGCTTTGCTGATGCCTGTTGAACATCTTTGAGAACAATCCATCTAACGCCTTCTGAACAAGGTGGTGTAGTTAATGAACCATTAAAACGATAATAATCAAGATTTTCTGGTAAAAATGCACTTGCTATATCTTGGTGTTTTAAAGTTTTTGTATCACCTGCAGTTTTAGGAAATTCCTTCCATAATTTAGCAAGTTTTTCATTCTTTTTGCCTTCTTCAAACATTAGGGCCACCACTGTTAATTCACCTTCTGGTGATGCATGAACTAAATGCATTTCCATTGGGTAGGTTTTGCCATGAATTCTATTTTCACTCGGGCTGTGTAAATGGAATTGTTTTAATTCAAATTTTTTATTGTCTAATAACAAGTAATTACCTTCGTTGAAATTCACTTGTACCGTACGTGCATTATTAATAATGCTTTTAGAGTTAGATACATAATTGAACTTCAATGGAGGTAATTCTGCTTTTATAGTTTGATCAATGTTAATTGGTGACTGGTTTTTACCATTACATGCAGCATATTTTTCACTGATATCAGCCCAGTGCTCGGGTGCTTGTTGATTTGCATAGCCCCAATCTAAATTAGCTCCAGCGAATGCTGCATTAGACGCAAAGAGCGTTAAAACCATAAGTGCTTTAAATTTCATTTTTAACTCAATGTTGAGGTTGATAAAAGAATTTTAATTATAGTCAGTAATATAAAAGGAAACTTAAAAGCCTGTTTATTTATTAAACAACTATGTTTTTATGAGTCATAATTATCATTTGTATGGGCTGATTTTAACCAATATTAAAGAAAATACTTTATCCAATAGATAGACAATAAAGTCCAACTTATTGCTATGCATTAAAAATAGAGAAAATTTTTAAACTACCGCTCTTCTAAAAAGTTATCTCTAGCGGATTAATCAGCATCACCTAAAGCTGTATTAGAACGTGATTAAGTTTCCCTGAAATTAACCTAATACCAATTATATTAAGCTGCACAATATATTCTATGCTATTAATTCTTATATGTTTTTTAAGTTAAAATCCTAGACACTGGTCTAGGATTTTCTTATTTCATATACACCCATTATATTAAATGGAGATAGATTCAGTTGAGATCTATGTAGCAGCTTTAGGCCTGTTACTATGCCGGCAAATACAGATAGCACATCCTATTCAACTTAAAATAATTTTAGGTTTTAGATCGCACTCTTTAATCCAGTGTTTGTACACCACCACCATTTACAAATAAGGTTTGGCCAGAAACCCATGATGAAAGAGGTGAGGCAAAGAATAATACAGCTCTCGCGATATCTTCTGGCTCACCTAATCGTTGTAATGGGGTATGGGAAAGCATTCTTTTTTCAATGTCAGGCTGCAGTACTTTTTCTAATGCTGCGGTACGAATCGCTCCAGGTCCTACCGCATTAATACGTATATTCGGACCAAAATCATGGGCCAAATTAGCGACCATATGGTTTAAAGCAGCTTTTGATGATGCATATCCGCTCATAGCAGGGCTTTTGTTAATTGAACTCATAGAGCTGATATTTATTATTGAACCATAGCCAGCTTTATTCATATGCGGTGCGACGAGTTGACACAATCGCCAAGCAGCAAACACATTAAGCTGAAAATCACGCTCTATAGTATCTACGCTAATTTGATCAGGAGATTCACGGCCGCCGCCGCCGCCTCCCGCATTGTTCACTAAGATGTGAATATGGCCAAAGGTTTCGATTGTTTTATTCACTGCATTGACCAATTGATCATCTTGCAGAATATTGCATGCAACATATTGTATGTTGCGTCCGGTCAGCTGCTTGATTTCTTCTGCTGTATGTTTAGCTGCTTCTACATTTAAATCGGCAATCATAACGTCCGAGCCTGCTTGTGCAAGAATGAGAGCGCTGGCTTTCCCAATACCTGCTGCACCGCCTGTTACAAGTGCTATTTTATTCGTCAGTGATAATAAACTTTGTGGCATCATTTTGATTTATTCCCATATGTATATTAAGACTCGAAATATTTTAACTGTTCTACGGCAGAGTTTTATTTTGAGTTCAAAATCCTAAATCTACCGCATCATTTTGAATTGCAGGTATTTACAATTTTCCCTTGTTCAACTGAATTGATAAAGCTTCCAATCAGGAGTTCACTTTGTCTTAAAGAGTCACGATGATCTCCATTTTTGATTAGGTGAAAGGAAATAGGTTTTTGCTTCTTACATACTTGCTGATAGTAAGCATAAGTACCACGGTAATCTACCAGCTGATCTTTATCACCTTGTACAATGAGCGTTGGCACAATAGGTGTCATATTCTCAATAGACTGTTTTTTTAAATAATTTGTCAAAGGTGCCAAATTTACATTTGGTTTAAAAACTGTTTGAGGTGCTGCCTTTAGCTCAGATTGTAATTCTGACAAACAGCGATTACGTGCATAATTTAGAACTTTAGCCATGTCTGAGCTAACTAACTTTGCTGGAGCCAGGCTAGGATCTGCGGCTTCTGCTCCCAAAAGCACAATTGGAAAAAATGCGGCCACACCGGTTTCAATTGGAGTATGGGTTGTTACGTATTCAGCGATTCCTTGGTATTGATAGCCACCTGGTGCGAGTGCAATGGCACCTTTTAAATTGAGCTCAGGTGCATCTTTTCGGCCATCAGTAGCAACCTTAAGGGAAGCTGCACCTCCTTGACTATGACCCATAACATACCAGTCTTTACTAAATTTATAAGGCTTTAAAAGGTGGGCTGCCCGGACAGCATCAACGACAGTATATAACTGACTTTGTGCATTCATATAAGGATGTCCACCGGGGGTACCTAAACCCTGATAATCAGGGGCGACGACTGCATATCCGCGAGCAAGCCAGGCATTTAGTGCTTTCGCAGCAATTTGTTGATAAGGATGAACTGGACCGTCGGCATAATCTCCTGAAGGCGCACAAGTGTCTGCTACACCAGTTGTCCCATGAGCCCAAGCAAGAACAGGCCAACCTCCTTGGGGTACTTTACCTTTAGGGAGTAAGAGATATCCTGAAGTTACAATTGGTTCAGACTGTACTCCACGACTACGGTAAGTGATCAAGAACCGCTGTGAAGCATTGGTAAATAGATCGATATTCTCTTCTTTTATCGATAGGATTGTTCCTGGTGTTCTACTGGAGATATTCGACGTTTGGACTTTATCATTATTGGGAAAGACAGGAGAGGCTATTGCATATGTGGAGTTGAAGCAAAGGCAGCTTACGACCAATTTTAGAATGGGATATTTAATTTTCATTACTGGTACCATCTTTATAATGTCATTCTTAATGTATCAGCTTTATCCTGCTTTCTAAATAAAGTATTAAAAATTCGGTATGAACCTAAGTTTTATAGTGATACTTGAAGCTTCTTTTATTATGTCACTTTCACAAAGATTATAAAGTTTTCCTAAAATTAACCTAATACACGTTATATGAAGCTTAAAAATTAAGTCTACGAACTTGATTTTTATGTATTTTTTAAGTTTAAAGCCTAGGTTGTGGTCTAGGCTTTTCTATTTTGTATAACAGCCATTATATTAAATGGATGATAATTATATGTAACCTTATATATTTTCTTATATTTTTTACTTTCCATTTTAAGGTTACAAGAAAAAGCAATCATGTTGATGTGAATCATATATCTGTGAAGTCATATTAGATATTACACCCTATTGTCATATCACTTATCTAAGGTATTAGCTTCTTTTCTATGGATAAAGCAAATGCTGAAAAAATTAAAGGGCAGTTTTAAGCCAACATATTTTCTGCCAATTTTACTCCTACTCACTGCCTGCAATGATTCAAATGATGATCAGTCTATAACTCCACCTGATAACTCCAAAGAACCATTAATACGTTGTGCACCATAAAAGTAAAAAGGGAAATACTGTGATTAATCGTCGTCAATTTTTAGTAAATACGCTTAAGACAAGTTTTGGTGCTGCTGCCTTATCTACATTTCCAGCCAGTATCCAAAAAGCATTAGCTATTCCTGCAAATAATAAAACAGGAACAATCCAGGATGTTGAGCATGTCGTTATTTTAATGCAAGAAAACCGCTCATTTGACCATTATTTTGGAACATTAAAAGGGGTTCGCGGTTTTGCAGATCGTTTCACTATTCCTTTACAAAATGGGCGTAATGTTTGGCAACAACAACGTCGTGATGGTTCATTATTAACGCCCTTTCATTTAGATGGATCAATGAATAATGCGCAACGCGCACCTGGTACGAATCATACTTGGATAGATAGCCAAAAAGCTTGGGACAATGGCCGAATGACCAATTGGCCAACGTATAAAACTGATTATGCAATGGGTTATTTTAAAGAACAGGAAATCCCTTATCAGTTTGCTTTAGCTAATGCCTTTACCATTTGTGATGCATATCATTGTTCGATGCATACAGGTACAGATGCCAATCGTTCATTTCATTTAACAGGTACTAATGGAGCAGTACCGACTGGTACGGCTTTTGTTAATAATGAATGGGATTGGATTGATGGCGACCCCAAAAATGTTGATATCGGCTACACATGGAAAACTTATGCTGAACGTTTAGAAGAAGCTGGTATTAATTGGATTTGTTATCAAAATATGCCTGATGAATGGGGCGATAACATGCTAGGGGCGTTTCGTACTTTTAAAAAAGCCAATATTGCTTCAGGTTATCCAGTTTCGAGTGGCGGTGCACCCAATAGCCCATATAATAAGGCAGCACAAACTTTACCTTATAAAGCTTATGATGCGTCAACTGATAATGCTCAAAATCCACTCTATAAAGGCATAGCCAATACTTTACCTGGGAATAACCCTGAAGAGTTTTTAGATGCTTTTAAAAGGGATATAAAAACAGGAAAATTACCTCAAGTTTCCTGGATCAATGCACCATCAATCTATTGTGAGCATCCTGGACCATCAAGCCCAGTACAAGGTGCCTGGTTTATTCAAGAAATTTTGGATGCTCTAACAGCAGTACCGGAGGTTTGGAGTAAAACAGTTTTCTTAATTAATTTTGATGAAAATGATGGTTATTTTGATCATGTTCCATCTCCATCTGCTCCCACGCTTCAAGCAAATAATACATATGCAGGAAAATCAACGCTCAGCGAAGCCGATATGCAACATGAATATTATGTACATGATGCGCCACTGGGAAGTACCAGTCAGCCTAAAAAAGATAATGGCGTGTATGGGCCTGGTCCACGTGTACCATTATTTGTAATTTCACCTTGGAGTCGTGGTGGGATCGTTAATTCTCAAGTATTTGATCATACTTCGGTACTAATGTTTTTAGAAAAGCGTTTTGGTGTAACAGAAAGCAATATCAGCCCTTATCGTCGCGCAATTTGTGGTGACCTCACTTCGGCCTTTAACTTTGAGAATCCAAATGATGATGTGTTACCAGAATTGAGTGGTAAAAAAACTCGTGAGCAAGCAGATCTGCTCCGCTCAGAACAACAAAAATTACCGAATGTTCCAATTCCAACCCATTTAAAACTCCCAATTCAAACTAGCGGAATTCGGCGTTCTAAAGCATTGCCTTATGAATTACATACCAGTGCCCGTTGTCAAAACGATGGAACAGTTAAGCTCATCTTCTCTAATACAGGTACACAAGGCGCAGTTTTTCATGTCTATGACAAGTTAAACCTTGATACGATTCCGCGTCGGTACATTGTAGAAGCAGGAAAAACACTAGATGATGTCTGGAAGGTACAACAGGATAACCAGGGAATGTACGACCTTTGGGTGCTCGGTCCAAACGGCTATCATCGACATTTTCGAGGAGATCTAAACCGCAATAAATACTTAGAAATCAATCCTGAAATACGAGTGTGTTATGACATTAATAATGGCAATGCCTATGTGGATTTGCTTAATATTTCGACTAAAGAAATCGATTTTATTTTAACACCTCTTGCTTATCGTACAGATGAGTCTATTAAAATTAATGTTAAAGCTCAACAGACTGTTACTCATTACTGGGATTTGGGAGAAGCATGGCAATGGTATGATTTTGCTGTTACATGTAGTCAAGATAATAAGTTTTATAGGCGCTTTGCTGGTCGTGTAGAGATAGGTAAAGACTCTGTTAGCGATCCAGCAATGGTTTAAGAGTTTCCATTATCGAATTTCAATATTCACCTTTTAAGCTTATTCAGTACTATATTTCATAACTGAATAAGCTTTTTTATAATGGTTTTTTTAGCATTAGTTATAAGAGCTAAACTATGGTTGCTACACTTTAAATATTATCGCTCTAATGGTTTATGTTTTTTCGATCCTAGACAGTATCGTGGACAATCGATTTCTCTAAATTCTTAAAATATTTCTGCTTAAAGACTTAACCGACCATTTGCAGAATGCCTTCTGACCCGATTGTAATAGACTTTAATATAGTCAAATAAGACAGCTTTTGCCTCTTTTCGAGTGATCAACACATTGCCATGTAGCACATGGGCTTTTAAATGGGTGAAAGAAGCTTTTGCATAATTAAACGCATCACACCAATGGATGGTCTATTCGATGGCTGGTTTGCCAACCGAAAATAGAACGCTAAACAGATCCAACATTACACATCAATACAGCTAACAAGGTTTGGATAAGGGATATAGTGAATATCTGTTGTCCTGAGACGCATTGCTTCGCAAGGCTTGGCTGAGTGACTGTAAATTGGCGTGTAGGCAAACGATGGTTCGAATCACTTGTATGCTTGCATTTACCTGCAATCTTGCTACGTAAACCAAGCTTTTTTTCTAGCATCTTTCCAACAGTACGTTCGCTCATGCTGTAACTTAAATCATGTATGTCATGTACCAATGAAAGAGCACCAATCGTGCATGCTTGCTGCCAATATACGGCTTTTAAGCGCTGTATCGGCCTGGCGTTTGCGCCAGGCATAATAGCCTGAAGTGCTGATACCTAACATTTACAGGCAGAAGATACCGTGACTTCATTCACATTCAGATCTTGCATTACCGTGTACTTTTCTTGGCATGATCTGTCAGAAAGTACACACGCGCTTTTTCTAAGGTGCTATTGGCTTCCTTGAGCTGTTTGACTTCTTTCTCTAATTCCAGATCCCCTTAGGACTTGAGCAGCACTGTTGCACAAGATAGCCCTCAATATGTCTCCAAAGATTAAAGTTAGGTTATCTTTAGAGGCAGGAGCTGTCTATCATTTTGGCCAGAAGCACTAAATATTAACGACCATTTCGTCCACGACCACGTGATTTGGTATTTGGACGGGTAGTACCATTGGTCTTGCGACGAGGCTTTTCACCTTCTTCCATTTGCCAGATACGTGGGGTACCAGTTTTTTTCTTGGCTGCCCCAGCTTTACTGGCATTTTTATGCATAGGTTTGCCGCCGCTGCCGCCCGGTTTCTTCACATAAGAACGTGAACGATAAGGTTCTTGCGCAGGCACATCTTTAAAGTCTGGATACAGCAGCGGTTCGATTTCTTTGGTTTCACCCGGTTGTAGGCCCATTTGTACCAGATCAATTGAACCGATTTTAGTACGAATCAGGCGCAGCGTTGGAAAGCCAACAGCAGCGGTCATACGACGAACCTGACGGTTACGGCCTTCACAAATCGAAACTTCCACCCACGACGTCGGCACTGAAGCGCGATAACGTACTGGAGGATTACGCTCCCATAACCATTCCGGTTCAGCGACTTTAATCGCCTGTGCTGGCAAAGTCATTCCATCATTCAGCTCGACACCTTTACGAAGCTGCTCTAGCGCTTCTTCAGTCATCTCGCCATCGACCTGAACCAGATAGGTCTTGAATTTTTTATTGGCCGGGTTGGTAATAAACTGGTTCAAGCCGCCATGATCGGTCAGGAACATCAGACCTTCCGAATCCATATCTAGACGGCCTGCGATGCGTAAATCCGGATCATCAATGAAATCCGCCATGGTCTGATGTTTTTCATCAGCGCGGAATTGGGAGAGGACGTCATAAGGTTTGTTTAGAATGACAATTTTCACTGTAACCTACTAAAAAATATAAGATAATTTTATTGTGGTTTTAATCTTACCCGTTTGGTTACCCGCTTTGGGAGAAGTAGGGGTAAAAGTTGGTAAATAAAAGCCCACTATGTGTGGGCTATCATAGCAGATTCTGTTTTATGTTCTTCAACTTTATTCTTGACGTAAGATGGCTACCAGCACACGTCTTCTTCGGACAAATTGGTTGCTGAAGGTCGCCAGAATTTACTAGCACATAAAATTTATCCTTTTCAATAGCCAGTAATTGCATAAACTCTTTCACTCGGATTCCACGAGCACTTTCCAGCATGACACCTCTTCAACCTTTGTGGAAATCGTTGTGGTGCTATTGCTTCAATCCAAGATATGACGGAGATCATTCTTTTAAATATGCGTGATGAGATAGTTTTTATGCTGGTATTTACCGTGAAAACTTGAGAAAAGCTGAATTGACAGAAAAGCCTTATATAAGACACTACTATTTGTAGAGTAGTCGTTCTATACAAAATTGACCCGGTATTAAAAGCTCATCAAATGATGGGCTTTTTATTATTAAACACTATGAAATTATAGCGTTCTAATCATCTTGTAATATGCATGACTTAATCTTGCTGCTTCTTAAAAAATATGAAGCTTTAATATGAGTAAGTCACTTTTAGCAATTTTAATCGGTTCAGTACTTTTTTTATCAGGGTGTGATAATGAAAATGATGATATCCAAGTATCAAATCCTGATTCAGAAGAGAAACATTTGTTCTTTAAAGACAGGGACTTTGATCTTCAGGCACATAGAGGAGGATTAGGTTTAAGAACAGAGAGTAGTATTGCCTCATTTAGCAATGCGCTTGAAATGGGAGTAACCACATTAGAATTAGATACACAAGTCACTAAAGATGGAAAAGTAGTAGTAACACATGATCGTCAAATTTCTAAAAATAAGTGTCTAGATACAGGCCCTGCTTTTGTGGGGGATCTAGATTACCCGTATGTTGGAAAATATATAAAAGACTTAACTTTAGAGCAGATTAAAACAATGGATTGTGGTTCTTTGCGTTTAAAAGATTACCCACAGCAGCTGACTAGCCCTGGTGCTAAAATGCTAACTCTTAAAGAATTTTTTACTTTAGTTAAAAAATATAAATCAGAAAATGTCTTAATGAATATTGAGACCAAGATAGAGGCTGGAGCGCCAGAGCAAACTGCACCGCGCGAGCAATTTGTTAAAGCTGTTTTAGATGAAGTGAAAAAATCAGGACTTGAAAATCAGATTACAATCCAGAGTTTTGATTGGGGAGCTTTAATGGTTGTGAAAGAGCTAAATCCTAAATTACCGATTATTGCTTTAACAAATGGACAGCAGTTTTTACAAGTAGGTCAACCAGGTAAATCCCCTTGGTTAGGTGGGTTAGATATTGATGATTTTAATGGTGACTTAATAGCAGCGGTTAAGTCCTTTGGTGCAGATGCTGTTTCACCCGTACATGGTAATCCACAGAATGGAAAAATAGGCGATTTTAACTATGTGCCATATACGACTAAAGAAAGTAAGCGTCCGCTGAACCCCACTTTTTCTAACTCATTAATACCGCGATAGTGTCCACTTAAATTTAAGTGGACACCTATTTATGGATTTAA
>NZ_JAMXYB010000031.1:0-31721 GCF_024129495.1 Acinetobacter sp. S4400-12
GAGGCAAAAGACTAGGATTAAGATTCAATCTAATTGCGGGAATCTATAATTTAGAACTGAGTAAAAAATGACTTATGAAAGAAGTCTAATAGATCATGATGTATGGATTGGCTCAAGAGTAACATTAAAAGCTAATCTTTATATCGGGATAGGGGCGGTAATAGCGGCAGATGCTGTTGTAACTAAAAATGTGCCTGCTTTTGCTATAGTGGGAGGAAATCCTGCAAAAATAATTAAATATCGTTTTGATCAAAAAACGATTGATAAAATTTTAGAAACAGAATGGTGGAAGTATGACTTTAGTGATATACAAGGTCTAGATATCACAAATGTAGATACTTTTTTTAAAGATTTTGATAGAAATCGTCTAACTGAAATGAAAATAAATAAATTGATATTTTAGTCTAGATAAAATAGATCATCTTTTATTTTTTACTGATATTTATACTGGAGAAATTAAATGGCTGTTTTTGGCATTTTAAAGCCAAATAAAAGTTTGACTGATGTTGAGGAAATATTTATTCAGGTTGCTCAAAATAGAGGTCATCAGGCTTATATTTTTACTGCTAAGGATGTATCTTTTGAGCATCATGAAATTTTAGGAAAAACGCTTGATAATGGTAAGGTTGTTGAAAATTCATTTTCTTTTCCTGATATTATTCAGAACAGATTAGCGGTAAAAAAAGAAGATAAAGAAGTTTATTTAAAACTTGCTGAAATGATTCCGTTTACAAGTAATAGGGTGGGGACTAAGCAAGAAGTTTATAAAAAAATGTGTCAAGTCGAAGAGTTTAAGGATTTTTTAATTGAAGTTGTTGATTTTGATAATATAGAAGATTTTTTTAGCTTTATTTCTAGATATAAAAAAGTTATTGCTAAGCCTGCTTCAAGTAATCAAGGAAAAGGTATTTATACAATAGAAAAACTATATTCATCTTATAGGGTTCGATATTTAACTGAATGCTCTGAGTTTACTGAAGATGAGTTAGCAACTTTTTTTAAAAAAGAATTAAGAGGTGGTAAAAGCTTTAATTTTAGTCCCTTTTTCGTAAGTGAAACGAATGTAGGTCAAACTACAGTTTTCCGTATGCATATTACACGCGGTGCTTTAGGGAAATGGCAGTTAATTAAAACTTTTCCCTATGTCAATCTTAATGCTAAGTCCGATATTACTAATGGTATGCAGGGAGCTTTAATTACAACTCGTGAACAAATGTTCTTAGAACAATATTATCCAGAGTCCTATGAGATTATTAATACTCAACTTAAAAAATTATTTGATATTTTTATCAGAAAATTTCAAAGGTTGTATCCGTGGCGTTTGGATGCATTAGGCTTGGATTTGGGTATTTCTCAAGAGGGAAAAATAGTAATTTATGAAGTAAATGCTGGCCCTGGGGTTGGGTTTATAGCTTATCCTGTGGCTTGTGCTCAAGTGCAATATTATGAGTGGTTGGCTAAAAACGCAACAATGCCATGTGTTAATAATTTTTTACCAATGAATCTGCGTTAAAAATATGAAAGAATTTTATATGCTATATCCAAAGATATCTCATAATAAAACAGGTATCGTTGTTTCAATGTTGAGAAGAGCAGAACTACTAGCAAATGCTGGGTATAAAGTTTTTTTATTTACTATTCAGTATGATGCTTTAACTCGTATTCATTTTAATGAATGTTATGCTTCAGGCTTATTAACAAATAGAGAAAATATTAAGCTAATTAACCTGTTTTCTTTTTTTCAGAAAAAAGAACAGGATAATCACTGTGTGCTGATAGATAAGCCACATAATAATTGTGAATACGATAAAAATGGAAACCGAGTTTATAAGGATAAGTTTAATAAGAATAAAAGATATGAGGTGTTTCATGATAATAGATTAACCCATATTAATTATTTTGATGAGGGTATCTTAAATGCACGTTCTAAATATGATGACTATGGTAAATTATGCACATTTCAAACTCTAGTAGATAAGAAAGTTATAAATGAGTTTTTTTATGATATTTATGGGAAATTAGTTTTAAAAATAAATTTTTCTTATAAGAAGGATGTTAAGAAAATTAATTCCATTTGTTTGTTTGATCAATTTGGAATGGTTGAAAAAGAATTTGATTCACTTATTGATTTAGCGGTTTATACCCTTAAAGAATATATTTGTATTAAAAAAAATATTCTTTATTATTTTTTTATAGATCGGATTACAGAATTCTTTCCTTTTTTATTGGGGAATAATCCATCTAATTATTTTTTTATTGGAACAATACATGCTGCACATTATACAAACTATTTAGATATTTTTTCTGCACCAAATAAACGTTATACCCATTATTTTAATAATTTAGATAAGCTTGCTGCATTAGTTATTTTAACTCATGCTCAGAAAGAAGATATTATAAAAGTTTACGGTGAATCCTCTTGCTATAAAGTAATTCCACATACATTAAGTAAAAAGCCACATAGCCTTAATTTACCAGTCGATCCATTGCAATTTATTTCTTTAGCTCGCTACGATAAAGGTAAACGTTTAGATCTTTTAATTGAAATTTTCGCTGAAGTCTTAAAGACACATCCTAATGCTAAACTTAATATGTATGGTTTTGGCCTAGAGCATGAAAATTTACAGTTATTAATTGATTCAATGCAGTTAACTCATTCGATAAAACTTTTTCCATTTGCAAAAAATATTAACCCGCTTCTTCAATCCTCTTCAATGTTGCTTCTAACTAGTCAAAGTGAGTCATTTTGTTTAGTGGTTATGGAAGCCCTTGCTAATGGGTGTCCTGTAACATCTTTTGATATTCGATATGGCCCATCGGAAATGATCGTTCATAAGAAAAATGGTTATTTGGTCGAGGGTGATGATAAAAAATTATATGCACAGACACTGATAGATTATCTGAATACTTCAGATGTTTTTAAGCAAGGTATGAGATCTAATGCAATAGCCTTAAGCGAGCAAAACTCAAGTGAGGTTGTATTAAAGAAATGGCAGGATTTGATTGAAGAAATTGAAATTTCTTATAAAAATTTAAGACAAAGCTAAGCATTTTAGATTTAACTTCTAGAGTCTTGGTTTGAATCGCTTGGTAAAAATCCCGTCATTATGACGGGATTTTTTTTACGTTAAATGACAGATAATGTGAGATTTATTTAATTAAATAAATCAATTATTTATTACTTTTTTTGACATTCAATCTTAACGAGGTTTTGACACATAAGTTAAGATTTTCTAAGAATCTCTGACACATAAGTCAAGATTTTTTTTGATTACTTTTATAGCCATAACCGGCTTCGAGTAATTTCTCAACGTCCTCCCGTAAGAATAGTCGGACCGAATAAAATTTATTGCCATGAAATTTAGGCTTAATTAATCCTTGAGTTACTAGATTAGTCATATGCGTGCGATGCATACCTAAATAGTCATTAGCCTCTGAAGATGAATAGCCACCAAAATTCTAGACACACATAACCATCTTTTGATGGGCCTTTTCATAATCTAATGGAGAACGTTGTCCATTGGAACCATGTCTTCGTTTTGAGTTATAAAACATTTCAATATATTCAAATATATCCGCTCGAGCATCTGATCTCGATACGTAAATTTTCTTCTTAATACGCTCCCGCTTCAGCAACTGAAAGAAGCTCTCAGCAACAGCATTATCATGACAGTTTCCTCTGCGACTCATACTACATTCCAGATTGTGTTGTTTAATGAATGCTTGCCATTCATGGCTGGTGTATTGGCTGCCTTGGTCAGAGTGGATCAGAACTTTATTCTGTGGTTTTCTCCGCCATAGTGCCATCAATAATGCATCTAAAACCAGATCTGTAGTCATTCTCGATTTCATAGACCAACCAACAACAAGACGTGAAAATAAATCAATTACCACAGCAAGATATAACCAACCTTCATGTGTGCGAATATAAGTAATATCAGTCACCCACCGCTGATTAGGCTGAGTTGGATTAAACTGTCGTTCTAAGGTGTTTGCGGAAACAATACTTGGCGTACCTGCATAAGCTCTAGGCTTGCGATAGCCGCGCTGTGATTTAAGCCCATCCGCTTTCATTAACCGATGTACCCGGTTGATACCGCAATTTTCGCCAGCGTCTTTCAAATCACAGTGAATCTTGCGATAGCCGTAGACTCCTCCAGATTCCAGCCAAAACTGTTTAATTAAGCCTGCAAGCAGTTGCCGTTTCTTTGTGGTTTTACTCGTGGGTTGCTTTAACCATGCGTAATAACCACTGTGATGAACATCTAAAGTCGAACATAAACGACGAATAGGCCATATGTGCTTATTGTCCTGAATAAAGGCATACCTCATTTGGACTGGCTTGCGAAGTACACCGCGGCTTTTTTTAATATGTCCCTTTCTTCGGTAACCCGTTGCAGCTCCTTTTTTAGCTTTGCCAATTCTGAAACTGCATCCCTAGGGTCTGTGATTTTAGGTTCCTGAGGATCATAACGCTTGATCCAGGCATACAGACTATGCGTGGTTGTACCTAAACGTGTGGCCACTTCAGATACACTATGACCTTTTTCAGTCACTTGCTTTACTGCTTCAATTTTGAATTCTTCAGGATATCGTTTGCTACTGCTCATAAACACCTCGTTAATTAGCCATTTTATCTAACTAAAGAGTGTCTACAAAATCGGTGGCTATTCAAACAGGGCTGAGGGACACTTTACTAATATTGAGCAAATTATAGAAAATGAAATAGATCCTACGGAATTTGAGTATTTTCAACAACAAGTTCAACGACGTACTAGATCTATAAGTGGAAGAACTCTTAAATCAAAACCATGGGCATATTGGTATCATAAATTTTTTTGTGAATTAGACTCAATTCATGAAGATGATAAAGTAGCTTTTTGGGAAAGAAGTCGATTTGTTCAAAGTTTGGCAATGGATGGTGGGGATTATATTTTACTTTCACGAGTATCATCATAGTTAGATTATTCATACTACAATGGAATATCAAACGTTTCGTATTCACAAAAAAGCCCATCTAGATAGATGGGCTTTCTTTAGGAAATTTTGTATTTTGTATTAAGTAGTAAAAAAATAGAGCCATTAGGCTCTATTTTTTTGCTTTAGCATAGCTGATTAAGTTTGTAACAATCTCGAAATATGTGTCAAAAATCTCACATTATCTGTCATTCAGCGTTTTATCTTTCCCTTACCAGCTTAACGCACCACCTGTCTGGTAATCCGTAACGCGCGTTTCAAAGAAGTTCTTCTCTTTACGTAGATCCATCATCTCTGACATCCACTGGAATGGGTTGTTTACCCCAGTAAACTGTTCAGGTAAGCCTAACTGGCTCAAACGACGGTTACAGATGAACTTCAGGTATTCTTCCATCATGCTGGCATTCATACCCAATACACCGCGTGGCATCGTGTCACGTGCATATTCGATTTCAAGCATAGTGCCTTCAAGAATCATCTGAATGACTTCTTGCTGGAACTCAGCTGTCCACAAGTGTGGGTTCTCGATCTTGATCTGGTTGATCATGTCGATACCGAAGTTCAGATGCATTGACTCATCACGCAAGATGTACTGGAACTGCTCAGCTACACCGTTCATCTTGTTGCGGCGGCCCATCGACAAGATTTGGCTAAAACCGCAGTAGAAGAAAATCCCTTCCAGTACGCAATAGAATGCAATCAGGTTGCGAAGCAAAATCTGGTCGTTTTCAGGTGTACCAGTTTTAAAGGTAGGATCACTTAAAGACTGGGTATACTTCAGCCCCCACGCTGCTTTACGTGCCACTGATGGAACTTCACGGTACATGTTAAAGACTTCGCCTTCATCCATACCCAAAGATTCAATACAGTACTGGTAAGCATGGGTGTGAATCGCTTCTTCAAACGACTGACGCAAGATGTACTGACGGCATTCTGGGTTGGTAATATGGCGGTAAATTGCCAGTACCAGGTTATTGGCTACCAGTGAGTCCGCAGTCGAGAAGAAACCAAGCGAACGCATAACGATGGTACGCTCATCTTCAGTCAGACCATCTTCAGACTTCCATAATGCAATATCATGGTTCATGTTAATTTCTTGTGGCATCCAGTGGTTGGCACAACCATCCAGATATTTCTGCCACGCCCATTCATATTTGAATGGAACAAGCTGATTCAAGTCGGCGCGGCAGTTGATCATACGTTTATCGTCAACCTGTACACGCTCTGCACCCATCTCAAGCTCTTCAAGACCTGGTGCAACATCCAGCTGGCTTAAGGAAGCAGATGCTTTTGCCAGTGAATCGGCTGGATTTGATCCTGTACTTCGAGGGGCTGGAGCGGGTTGTGCAGTTGCCACATCCGGCGATGTGTTGCCTGCATCAGATACCACTTGTGAATTAGTCGCTTTTTGCGGCTCGACGGGCGTAGGCTGGTGTTCAGGTGCAGCCGGTTTTTGCGAATCATCTTCGAAATCGTCCCAACTTAGGATAGACATATCAATTCTCTCTACGTTGCTTTATATCTTTTATGCGACATTCAGCTTGGCTGAGATGTCTTACTATACGCTTAATTTGTGTAAGCAAAATTAAGTTTTGTCGATGAATGCTGTGAATTTATACAGCAGCACTATCCCCACTACTTATTTTGCTTACGCTGCTGGCGAACTTTGAACCAGAAATAAGCAATCGGTGCGTAAAAGGTAATAGCAAAGGAAATCAGCAATGCCGCAAGTCCTAACATGTAGTTATGGGTCATATGAGGCATGCTGATTTCCTTTAATTTATTTTTTACTCTGCTCAGTGGCGTAATAGTGATGATGGTTAATGTTATAAGTAACATTCATTGAAGAGTTATTCAGACTGTTAGAGCCTGTGATTTTACTCTGATCAATATCGGTTTGAGAGTTATAGAAATAAAAGCCCAAACCTGTTGTACCAAAAATCGCTATGACACATGCACCTAGCATTGATGCTGCTTTCTTCATATGCTTTCTCGTGGAAAACATGCTGAAAATCAGGACATCTAAACCAATACAACTATTCAGATATCTGATTTACAACATGTTGTCATGTTAGTAATCATCATTATCTCAATGTAGCTGTATAAACCTAAATTACTGACAAGCCTCACAATCAGGATTGTCAATTGAACATGCTTGTGGTACTGGAGCCGCTTGAGCAAAACCTTCTTCCTCTGCAGGAGCTTCAGGTTTTTGCGCTTCAACCACCGGAGCGGCTGCTGCAACAGGTGCTGTAGTCGCAGTCGCTTTAACAGCATTTAGTGTGCCTGTATTAATCGTTGATTTCTCAGCAGATGTGGCACCCAGTGCACGTAGGTAATAAGTGGTTTTTAGGCCACGTAACCACGCCATTTTATAGGTAATGTCCAGCTTCTTACCATTTGCACCTGAAATATACAGGTTCAGCGATTGCGCTTGGTCGATCCATTTTTGACGACGAGAAGCAGCATCCACGATCCAGCGTGGCTCAACTTCAAATGCAGTTGCGAAGATTGCTTTCAGTTCTTCTGGAATACGAGAAATCTTCTGCACCGAACCTTCAAAATGTTTCAGGTCGTTGACCATGACCGCATCCCACAGACCGCGTTCTTTTAATGCACGAACCAGATACGGGTTGATCACGGTGAATTCGCCAGACAGGTTAGATTTCACATACAAGTTCTGGAAGGTTGGCTCGATGGACTGAGACACGCCACAAATGTTTGAAATCGTAGCAGTCGGAGCAATTGCCATCACGTTCGAGTTACGCATACCGTCTTTTTGAACTTTGGCTCGTAAGCTGTCCCAATCCAGACGTTGCGTGCGATCCACTTCAAACATGCGCTCTGGGCGTGTTTTTGCGACCAGATCCAGTGAGTCGATTGGCAAGATGCCTTGATCCCATAATGAACCCTTAAAGGTTTCATAAGTACCACGCTCAACCGCCAAATCGCTTGAGGTTGAAATGGCATAGTAAGAAATCACTTCCATCGATTCGTCAGCGAAGTTCACCGCTTCATCAGAACCGTAAGCCATACCCATTTCGTACAGTGCATCCTGGAAGCCCATGATTCCCATACCAACTGGACGGTGTTTCAGGTTTGAATTTTTTGCTTGCGGAACAGCGTAGTAGTTGATGTCAATTACGTTGTCGAGCATACGAACGGCTGTTTTAATCGTGCGAGCAAGCTTCTCTCGATTTAAGACACCACCTTGAACATGCTGAACCAGGTTGATCGAACCCAGGTTACATACCGCAATTTCATCTTTGCTGGTGTTTAATGTAATTTCAGTACACAGGTTAGAAGAGTGAACGACACCTACATGTTGTTGTGGTGAACGCAGGTTACATACGTCTTTGAAAGTGATCCATGGGTGACCGGTTTCAAACAGCATCGACAGCATTTTGCGCCACAAATCTTTTGCACGGATTTTCTTGTGCAGCATATTTGTTTCTTTGGCAATGCTTTCGTAGTAAGCATAACGCTCAGCAAATTCTGCACCAGTCAAATCATGCAGATCAGGCGTTTCAGAAGGAGTGAATAAAGTCCATTCCGCATCTTCAAATACACGTTGCATGAACAGGTCAGGAACCCAGTTCGCCGTGTTCATGTCGTGGGTACGACGACGGTCATCACCGGTGTTCTTACGCAGTTCCAGGAATTCTTCAATGTCCAGGTGCCAGGTTTCAAGGTATGCACAGACTGCACCTTTACGCTTACCACCCTGGTTCACCGCAACAGCCGTATCGTTCGCTACTTTCAGGAATGGAACTACACCTTGAGACTTACCGTTAGTCCCCTTGATGTATGAGTTTAGGGCACGAACTGGTGTCCAGTCATTACCTAAACCGCCTGCCCATTTAGACAGCATTGCGTTATCACGCATCGCGCCATAAATGTCATACAGATCATCATCAATGGTGGTCAAGTAGCAGCTCGATAATTGTGGACGTAACGTACCTGAGTTAAACAGGGTAGGCGTCGATGCCATATAGTCAAAGCTAGACAATAAGTTATAGAACTCAATCGCGCGGTCTTCACGGTTTTCTTCATTAAGCGACAAGCCCATAGAAACACGCATAAAGAACAATTGCGGAAGTTCGAAACGTACGCCATCTGAATGGATGAAGTAACGGTCAAATAGAGTTTGCAGGCCCAAGTAAGTAAACTGGTTTGAGCGTTCTGGTTGAATTGCCGCTGCCAGTTTTGCCAGATCAAAGTTCAACAATTCTGGAGAAAGCAGCTCAAGCTCGATACCTTTCTTCAGGAAAGTTTCAAGCGCATCGCCTTCATTGGTGTCTGTCGGAAGACCCAAGAATTCTAAACCGGTGGCTACCAGATCATCACGTAGTAAACGTGCAGTCACATACGTATAGTTAGGCTCTTGCTCAATACGGGTACGGGTCGCCATCATCATTGTGGTTGAGATGTCAGACTCTTTCACGCCGTTATACAGGTTCTTGACAGTCTCGTTGACAATCGCCTGTATATCAATACCTTCTAAACCTTCAGCAGCTTTGCTCACTGTTGCAGTCAAAGCACTTAAATCGAGTGGCTTAAGCTTCCCGTCAGCATCCATGACTTGAAGCGTAGGGTGATGGTTTGCACCCAGCTGCTTACGAGCTTCAGCACGTTGTTCGCGATAGATGACATAGGCACGCGCAACTTTCTGTTCGCCTGTACGCATAAGCGCAAGTTCAACCTGATCTTGGATTTCTTCAATGTGAATGGTTCCGCCTGAAGGCAAGCGACGTTTGAATGTATTGAGGACCATTTCCGTCAGTTGTTCAATGCGATCGTGAATACGACTTGAGTCAGCGCTTTGCTGGCCTTCTACAGCCAAGAAAGCTTTACCAATGGCAACAGAGATTTTTTCCGCGTCAAAGCTGGCAACATCTCCGGTGCGTTTAATCACCTGAATTTGACCAGGAGTTGAAATTGATACGCTCATGCTAGCATAGCTCCATTTGTCATCTATTTTTATGTTTATAGACCATTTGAACTGGGCAATTTTTGTGCCACAGTGTTTGAGGAATAAACACAAGACCTAGTGGTTTAAAGTTTAATTGGACACAAGATACGGGAAAAATTAGGGTAGATCAATATTGACATTTTGCTAAATATTTTTCTGAAGTTTTATCTCGAACTTTTGTAAAAAAATCCCTATTTTTATTGATTTTTGTATAAGCCTTGTCCGGTAAGGCATAGCATAACAAAGCTGGCCTCAAGTGCTTATAGATAACCTTGTGGATAACTAAAAAGCCTTGACTCAAGCAGTCACATTTTATTCATGTAATTTTTATTGTAAAGGTGAGAGGATGGCTGAGCTCTTGAGAAAGGCGCGTTTGTCTGAAAAGGCGCCTAATAAGTATTACAAAATGCTATTTTGATGTATCAGTTTGGTGAACAGGATATTGTTTACAATGTAAACGTGTGTATATTGCAAGCATATTAAAATCGTATCTATTGGATTTCAAAAGGATACGCCATAGCATACGTCCATTAAATAAAGAGGCAAGACATGAGCCAAGAAGAAAAGTTACCCAAGATTTTAATTGTTGAAGATGATGAACGTCTTGCGCGTTTAACTCAAGAATATCTAATCCGTAACGGGCTGGAAGTTGGAGTTGAGCCGGATGGTAATCGTGCAATTCGTCGTATTATTGCCGAGCAGCCTGATATGGTTGTCCTCGATGTGATGTTGCCGGGTGCAGATGGTTTGACCATTTGTCGTGAAGTGCGTCCACATTATCATCAGCCGATTTTAATGCTGACCGCACGCACAGAAGATATGGATCAGGTATTGGGTCTGGAAATGGGGGCGGACGATTATGTGGCTAAACCGGTACAGCCACGTGTACTTTTAGCGCGTATTCGTGCTTTGCTACGCCGTACCGACAAGGTGCCGGAAGATGAAGTGGCACAGCGTATTGAGTTTGATGACCTGGTCATCGACAATGGTGGGCGTTCAGTGACCTTAAATGGCGAGCTGGTTGATTTTACCAGCGCTGAATACGATCTGTTGTGGCTGCTTGCCTCAAATGCGGGGCGTATTCTGTCTCGTGAAGACATTTTCGAACGCTTGCGCGGCATTGAATATGATGGTCAGGACCGCTCAATTGATGTGCGTATCTCGCGCATTCGTCCAAAAATTGGTGATGATCCAGAGAATCCAAAACGTATTAAAACAGTACGTAGTAAAGGTTATCTATTCGTCAAAGAAACCAACGGAATGTAGGGTCAGACGGTTGGTTGCCTGAAAAGCAGGATAAATATAAGTGTTTAAACACAGTATATTTTTGCGTATTTACGCAGGATTGGTCGTCCTTGTTGTATTGGTGGCGATATTTGGCTACCTGCTGGTACAGATTATTAACTATCAGCGTGCGCAGGAATATCGTGAATCCCTGACTGATGGTATGGCTTATATCATCAGTGAGGGGGTTGCGCGTCAGCCCAACCTTCAGCAGAAGATGGATTGGATTTCCGATGCCTCGGATTTATTAGAACTCCCGATTTACTATATTGAAGCCAGTAAAGTTGATGTTACCCGCGCCGAAGCCCGACGACTGGCTGAGCGCAAGGCCGTCGTGCGCTGGGATGCCAAAACCAGTGTGGCCTATATTGTTGTAGCGCTGCAAGATGACCCGGAGCATTATCTTTATATCAAGGCGGACAATATTACCGAACGTCAGATGAAGGCTCTGCCGGTCTTTATTCTGGATTATCTCGTCTACTATCCGGGCCAGGAAAAAGAATATCTTGAACGTATTCAGTCATATTTTTCCTACCCGATTTCAATAGAGACCGTACAGGCGCTGCCGCTGGACTCCGAACAGATCGGACGTTTACGCCTGGATCACAGTATTATTCTGTATCGTGATAGTGCCTCGATTCGTGGCACCACTATTTCCATTGTGTCACCCATTCCAGGTTCGACCTCGGAAGTACTGGTTATGGGGCCAGTGCCACTCTTTAACTGGATGCCATTTCAGCTGGCTGCGGGCATCACCTTGCTCAGCTTGTTTGTCTTAAGTCTGGGAGTGTATGGTTTGCTGGTGCCGATGCAGCGTAAACTGCGCGAAGTCAATTATGCCCTGAACAAGATGAAGAGCGGAAATATGTCGCTCCGTCTTCCGATTGAGGGAAATGATGAAATGGCGACTCTGGCATCCAGCTATAACAATATGTCAGATCATATTCAGCGTCTTATTGAAGCGCAGCGTGAGCTGATGCGTGCCGTGTCGCATGAGCTGCGTACGCCTGTTGCACGGATTCGTTTTGCGGTAGAAATGATGGCAGATGAAGATGACTACGATTACCGTCTACAGCAGGTCGAACAGATCGATAAGGATATTGAGGCGCTAAATACCCTGATTGATGAGATTATGACCTATGCCAAGCTTGAGCAGGGCATGCCTTCAATTGAGTTTGAACATGTAGATCTGTATGAAGTGTTAAGTCAGGTTGCTGTGGAAACTGAAGCTCTGAAGACCGGGAAAGTTATTGAGCTGCAAGCAATGCCTGATGACATAGTGGTAGAGGCGGAGCGGCGCTATTTGCACCGGGTGATTCAAAATTTGGTAGGGAATGCCGTACGTTATTGCGATAGTAGAATTTTGTTAAGTGGTGGGCTGGATGCTGAAGGACAAGCCTATATCTGTATAGAAGATGATGGTCCGGGGATTCCGGAAATAGATCGCGCCCGTATCTTTGAAGCTTTTGCCCGTTTAGATGATAGTCGTACCCGGGCTTCAGGGGGGTATGGTTTGGGACTTTCTATTGTTAGTCGGATTGCTTACTGGTTCGGAGGAAGCATTGAGGTTGATCAGAGTCCGAAATTGGGTGGCGCGCGCTTTATTATGACTTGGCCGGCTCATCGTTATAGTAAGAAATCCAGACTGAAAACGCTGGAACATGTTGAAGAAGCCAGCAGCGAGCGTTCAGCCTAAAATCTGTGTTTAAGTCGCCAGATATAAAAAACGATACTGAAATCAGTATCGTTTTTTTGTTTTATGCTACGAGGATTTATTCCTGTACGGTGACGTCCGGTTCAATTAGTGGTTTGCCATCACGCAGGCTATCTGAAGGTTCTGCATTAAAATCAATCATCAGCTTATTGTATTTGGCATCTATACTATAATTCTGGATCAGTTTTTGGTCGCCAGAGATGGTTTCCACTTTATATTCATCAACAATATTTAAAATGCCTTCCAGGTTAATGCTCGAAGAGGCTTGATCGGCTTGGAACAGGTCGTGAATTTCGCGTAAGTCAAAAATAGCATTGCTGGCATCAGGGTGTTTATGAATATAAGTTTCGATATGTCGAATCAAAAGTTGGGCAAATAAAAAATAATTAGGTTTATGCGTAAAATGTAGAGACATACTGGACTCCTTTAGTTGCTTTATTTATGTGATTATCAGGCCTAGAAATACAAATAACATAATTTGAATCAATCTGTTGAATGTGTTGCAAAAAAATACAATTGCTTGAGAGATATGGCGTAGCCGGAACAGGGTTTAAATTGCCTGATTTATTTTTTTTGCTGAAAATTTAAACGACGCAAATCGTGTTTAAAGTTACTTTTTGCTGTGGCACACTCATTTTGTTTTAGTTAATTCGATTTAAGATCTAAATAGAAACTTTCCTGACTTGATGGATTTAAGTTGAAATAGCCTGTCAGGATTGAAAACTGGATTTTTACAGGCTTGTTAAAATAATTGAAGGTCAAAAATCAACTAAATAAAGCAATTAGTGCAGCTTTGAGTGTACTCATGCCCAATTAAATACTGAAATGCCTAAAAAATCATCCCAAAGACTAAGGGCGAGAAGCTAGCAAGTGAAATCCAAAATCAGGTACAATTGGCGGGATTAATTTTGTGTTTGGTGTATTTGAAGGCCAATACATACATTCTTTGTTAATAAATAGGCCTGCCAGGAGTTATCCCCGCATGAATGCCATTACTCCATACGAATGGGCAATTATTGCCTTCGTGATCGGTGTTACATTTTTGTGCGTCTTTATGCTCACTGTCCCATTACTCCTCGGGGGTAAATCATGGGGCCGTGCCAAGCAGGAGCAGTTTGAGTCAGGCGTAGTTGGAGCAGGTGGAGCCCGAATCCGCTTGTCCGCAAAATTCTATCTGGTTGCAATTTTCTTCGTCGTGTTTGACTTGGAAGCCCTTTACCTGTACGCATGGGCAGCTTCTGTTCGTGAAGTAGGTTGGGTTGGTTTTGTAACCGCAGCTATATTTATTTTAGTTTTACTCGTTGGCTTGGTTTACGAATTATCGACAGGCGCACTGAACTGGGCACCTTCAGACAAACGTAAAGCAGCCGGGATTAAACCTAAAATTGGTTCGCCAAATATGGATCTTGCGGAAATTACGCGCTTCAACTCAGTTGAAGAATTGGTTATGGACCCAACTGGCCAAATCCCAGCTCAATCATCTGGTCTTGTGAAAAAGTCACAAGCTCAATCATCTGATAAGGAGTAACTCGGGATGAAATACACATTAACCCGTGCGAATCCGAATGCTGATCAATATCCACTTCAAGAGCGTATCTTGGTAGAAGACCCGCTTTTAGAAGAAGAAGTGAATAAAAACGTATTCATGACTCGCTTAGAGGATGTAATACACACAGCAGTAAACTGGGGACGCAAGAACTCAGTTTGGCCGTTTAACTTTGGTACGTCTTGCTGCTATGTAGAGTATGCAACGACCTTGACCGGTGTGCATGACTTGTCACGCTTTGGTGCCGAGGTCATCCGTGCTTCACCACGTCAGGCCGACTTGATGATCGTCGCTGGTACATGCTTCGTGAAAATGGCTCCGGTGATTCAACGTCTGTACGAGCAGATGCTTGAACCAAAGTGGGTAATTTCAATGGGTGCGTGTGCAAACTCAGGTGGTATGTACGATATTTATTCAGTTGTACAGGGTGTCGATAAAATCATTCCTGTCGATGTGTATATCCCGGGTTGCCCGCCACGTCCTGAAGCCCTGATTCAGGCACTCATGCTGTTGCAAGACCAAATTCAACTAGAGCGTCGTCCGCTTTCTGCGGTGATCGGTGATGATCTTAAGCCAGTGTATAAGCCAAAGATGATGCCGGAACGTGACCGTAAGAAAGATCAGCGTGTTGCTGTGAAAAATTTACGCTCTATGGATGAAATTAAATAATTTAAACGACAGATGATCTGTTGCACCCGCTCTGGGTGTAGTCGTCGTTTAGGTTGACTGAATTTGTATTAAATAGGAAGCCAAGCCAATGGCTGAAACTGACATTGCTATGCCAGAATCAACAGCAGTTGATTCACGCCCAGCATTTGCCATCATTGAAGAGCTCAAAACCAAATTTGGTGAGAACTTCTTTGTGCAAACGACTTTCGAGGATTTCCCGACAGTTTGGGTTGAGCGCGCACGTGTACAAGAAGTTTTAATGTTCTTGCGTACCGTGCCACGTCCTTATGTGATGCTATTTGACTTGTCTGCAGTAGATGAGCGCTTGCGTACCCATCGCGACGGTTTGCCTGCATCAGAATTCACAGTGTTCTATCACTTATTGTCGTTAGAGCGTAACTGTGACATTCGTATTAAAGTGGCCTTAAGCGACAGCGATCTGAATATGCCGACCGCAACGAATATCTGGCCGAATGCGAACTGGTATGAGCGTGAAGCTTATGACATGTTTGGTATCAATTTCGAAGGGCATCCAATGCTCCGTCGTATCTTGTTGCCAACCTACTGGGAAGGTCATCCATTACGTAAAGAGTATTCTGCACGTGCAACTGAATATACGCCGTATATCCAGGATAAGGCCAAGCAGGATTTTGAACAGGAACATTTACGTTTCGTCCCTGAGGACTGGGGTCTGAAGCGCGGTAATGCCGATGAAGACTTCATGTTCCTGAACCTGGGTCCAAACCACCCATCTGCGCACGGTGCCTTCCGTGTGATCTTGCAGCTGGATGGTGAAGAAGTGAAGGACTGTGTGCCTGATATCGGTTATCACCACCGTGGTGTGGAGAAGATGGCTGAACGTCAAACCTGGCATTCCTTCATTCCCTATACTGACCGTGTCGACTACCTGGGTGGTTGTGCGCAAAACATGCCTTATGTGATGGGTGTGGAGCAAATGGCGGGCATTACTGTCCCTGACCGCGCGCAATGTATCCGTGTCATGATGTCAGAACTATTCCGTATCAATAACCACTTGCTGTTCATTGGTACTGCGATTCAGGATGCCGGTGGTATGACGCCTGTATTCTATATGTTCGCTGACCGTCAAAAAGTCTATGACATCGTGGAAGCGATTACCGGTTACCGTATGCATCCGGCATGGTTCCGGATTGGTGGTACTGCACACGACCTGCCAAATGGCTGGGATAAGCTGGTTCGAGAATTACTCGACTGGATGCCAAAACGTATGAATGAATACTATAAAGCTGCTTTACGCAACTCGGTATTCATGGGCCGTACCCAGGGTGTGGCGCAATACGATGCAAAATCTGCGCTGGCTTGGGGTGTGACAGGTACTGGTCTGCGTGCCACAGGCATTGATTTCGACGTACGTAAATACCGTCCATATAGCGGTTATGAAAACTACGACTTTGAAGTGCCTTTAGAGTACGAAGGCGATGCCTATGCACGCGTGCTGGTTCATTTCCGTGAAATCGAAGAATCACTGAAAATCATTCGTCAGTGCCTGGATAACATGCCATCTGGTGCTTATAAAGCAGACCATCCATTGGCAGTTCCACCACCAAAAGACAAGACATTGCAAGATATTGAAACCTTGATTACGCACTTCTTAAGCGTGTCATGGGGTCCTGTAATGCCTGCTGGTGAAGCATCTGTAATGGCCGAAGTGGTGAAAGGGGCATCGAACTACTATCTGACTTCAGACAAGTCAACCATGAGTTATCGTACCCGTATCCGTACACCGACTTTCACGCACTTACAGCAAATGCCTTCTGTGATTAACGGCAGTCTTGTATCTGACTTAATCATTTATTTAGCGACAATTGACGTCGTAATGGCTGACGTGGATCGCTAAGGGGTAACGCATTATGATGATTTTGACTGATAGAAAGCCACGTGTGAATGTTGAAGGGATTTTAACGAAGGAAGAAATCCACGAAATCGAACAGCACATGGGCCACTATCCATATCCACGTGCAGCGTGTCTTGATGCGCTGAAGTGTGTACAACGCCGTAATGGCTGGGTAGATGATGCGCAGATGAATGCTATCGCGCAAATGCTCAGCATGAGTGTTGCAGATTTGGAAGGTGTAGCGACTTTCTATAACCGTATTTATCGCCAGCCCGTGGGTCGTCACGTAATTTTACTGTGTGACTCGATTGCGTGTTTCTTGATGGGTGCGGAAACTTTGGCAGAAGCTTTCCAGCGTGAACTGGGTATCCAGTTTGGTCAGACGACTGCTGATGGCCGTTTTACCTTGCTACCAATTTGCTGTCTGGGTAACTGTGACAAGGGCCCAACCTTAATGATTGATGAAGATACGCACGGTTTAGTTGAAGTGACTTCGGTTAAACAGTTGCTGGAGAAGTATGTATGAATACTGAACCAAAACCAATTTATGGTGACGGTAACCCAGAAACGCATCCATTGACCTGGCGTCTGAGTAAACAAGAGCACGTTCGTAATGCCGATGATTACGAAGCCCTAGAGGGTTATGCCGGCTTTAAAAAAGCCATTGGCATGCAGCCGAAAGAAGTGCTGGAAGTTATTAAAGCTGCAACAGTAAAGGGCCGTGGTGGTGCAGGTTTCCCGGCAGGCATCAAATGGTCGCTGATGGCACCAAATGACAATTCAGGTCCTCGTTACCTGATTTGTAATGCCGATGAAATGGAACCAGGTACGTTCAAAGACCGTCTGTTGATGGAAGATCTTCCTCACCAACTGATTGAAGGTATGCTGATTGCCGGCTATACCCTTGAAGCGACTCATGGTTATATCTTTATCCGTGGCGAATATATCGAAGCGGCAAAATACCTGAACGACGCGATTGCACAAATCCGTGCCAAAGGTTATCTAGGTGAAAATATCCTGGATTCTGGCTGGAACTTTGAGTTGCACGTGCATACCGGTGCAGGCCGTTATATCTGTGGTGAAGAAACAGCACTGATTAACTCGCTGGAAGGTCGCCGTGCGAACCCGCGTACCAAACCACCATTCCCGCAAGTTGCAGGGGCTTGGGGTCGTCCGACGATTGTCAACAACGTCGAGACCTACAACAACTTGCCGGCAATTATGCTGCGTGGCCCTGAATGGTATATTGGCTTATCTGCGGGTAAATCCAAAGATCCAGGCACTAAAATCTATGGTGCATCTGGTAAGGTGAAATTCCCTGGGTTATGGGAGCTTCCATTTGGTACCACGGCTCGTGAAGTGATTGAAGAACATGCCGGTGGTATGCGTGATGGCTTAAAGCTAAAAGCATGGTTGCCGGGCGGTGCCTCGACTGACTTCCTGGCCGCAGAGCATATCGACCTTCCGATGGATGCAGAAAGCATCATGAAAGCAGGCTCACGTTTAGGAACCTGTTTATTGATGGTAGTGGATGAAACGCAATGTATGGTTTCAGCAACACGTAACCTGGAAGAGTTCTTTGCCCGTGAATCATGTGGCTGGTGTACGCCTTGCCGTGATGGCTTACCTTGGGCGGTGAAAGCGCTGAAAGCACTTGAAGATGGTACAGGCAAAAAAGAAGATATCGATCACTTGCAGGAACTGACTCGCAAGCTTTGGATTGGTAAAACTTTCTGTGCTCACGCACCAGGTGCGATGGAACCATTAATGGGCGCACTCAAACATTTCCGTGGCGAGTTTGAAGCAAAAGTAGTAAATGCTGCCGCTCAAACCCGCAACGTAGAACAAGCTTAAGGAATTCGACTATGGCTACAATTCATGTCGATGGAAAATCGTATGAAGTCAACGGCTCGGAAAACTTGCTGCAAGCATGTTTGAGTCTCGGCATCGACATCCCATACTTTTGTTGGCATCCATCCTTAGGTTCTGTCGGTTCTTGCCGTCAATGTGCTGTGACCCAATACGCGAATCCAGAAGATACGCGTGGTCGTTTGGTCATGTCATGTATGACACCGGCTGCTGACAATACCTACATCTCGGTTGAAGACAAAGAAGCAGTAGATTTCCGTGCTTCTGTTGTTGAATTCTTGATGACCAACCACCCGCACGACTGTCCGGTCTGTGAAGAGGGGGGGCACTGTCACCTGCAAGATATGACAGTGATGACACAGCATGACCGTCGTCGCTACCGTTTCACTAAACGTACGCATTACAACCAGGAACTGGGTTCGTTTATTGCGCACGAGATGAACCGTTGTATCGCATGTTACCGTTGTGTGCGTTACTACAAAGACTACGCAGGTGGTACAGACTTTGGCGTATATGCCAACGCATCACGTGTGTACTTCGGTCGCCCTGAATCAGGTACTTTAGAGTCTGAATTCTCGGGTAACTTGACTGAAGTGTGTCCAACAGGTGTATTCACCGACAAAACTCACTCAGAACGCTATAACCGTAAATGGGACATGCAGTATGCGCCAAGCGTATGCCAAGGCTGTTCTTCAGGTTGTAACATCTCTCCGGGTGAACGTTATGGCGAACTTCGCCGCGTTGAAAACCGTTTCAATGGTGAAGTGAACCAATACTTCCTATGTGATAAAGGCCGTTTCGGTACCGGTTATGTGAACCGTACTGATCGCCCACGTCAACCGCAATTCCGTACAGGCAACAATGTAGAAACTGTTTCAGTCGATACCGCACTAGACACGGTGATTGCAAATATTCAGGGTAAAAAAGTCCTGGGTATTGGTTCGCCGCGTGCATCACTTGAATCGAACTTCGCACTTCGTGAGCTGGTCGGTCAAGAGAACTATTCAACAGGTCTGTCTCAAAAAGAGCAGAATCTGGTTGAACTGGCAGCTTCAATCATGCAAACCGAGGGTGTTTATAACCCGACGATGCGTGAAATCGAAAGCTACGATGCGGTGTTAATTCTAGGTGAAGATTTAACTCAAACTGCACCACGTATGGCTTTATCTGTTCGCCAGGCTGCGAAAAATAAAGGCAAAGAGATGGCGGCAGAGCGTCGTACTCAAGAGTGGCTGGCTGAACCGGTACAGCGTATTGCTCAAGATGCGAAATCTCCGATTTACATTCTAGCTGCAACACAGACACGTTTGTCTGACGTTGCCGAAGGTGAAGTGGTTGCGTCTCCAAACGATATTGCACGTTTAGGCTTTGCAATTGCTGCGGGTGTAAAAGGTGAAGTCATCACAGGTCTGGACGATGCTGCTAAAGCATTTGCCCAAACCATTGCTGATACCCTGAAAGCTGCGAAAAAACCACTGATTGTCTCTGGTACCAGCTTGCAAGACGCTGCCATTATGGAAGCGGCTGCACAAGTAGCACAAAATCTGGGTAATGCAGGCTTAACCTTGACTGTTCCAGAAGTGAATTCAATGGGTCTTGCAATTCTGGGTGGTAACAGTCTGGAACAAGCTTTTGCCCAAGACTTCGATACAATCGTGATTGTTGAAAATGACCTTTACCGTCGTTTACCGCAGACCCAAGTCGATGCTGCACTTGCTGGCAAAGAAGTGATTGTGCTTGATCATTCAGAAACAGAAACGGTGAAGAAAGCCAACATTGTACTTTCTGCTGCAAGCTTTGCTGAAGGCGATGGTACAGTGGTTTCTCAGGAAGGCCGCGCACAGCGTTTCTATCAGGTATATGACCCAAGTTATTACAATCCGGAATTGGCGATCAAGGAATCTTGGCGCTGGTTACATGCGATTGAAACGGGCGTGAAAGGTAAAGCCATTTCATGGACCTTGCTGGATGATGTGATCGAGTCTGTAGCGAAAAACGTACCTGCTTTAGAAGGTATTTTAGATGTGGCACCTGATGCGGGCTTCCGTGTACATGGTCTGAAAGTGGCACGTGAACCACGCCGTTATTCAGGTCGTACTTCGATGCGTGCGCCATTATCTGTACACGAGCCTAAACAGCCCGTGGACAAAGATTCTGCCTTAACTTTCTCGATGGAAGGTTATGTTGGTGATCAGACACCATCCGCGCTGGTACCATTCGCATGGTCGGCAGGCTGGAACTCTCCACAAGCGTGGAACAAATTTCAGGACAACGTGGGTGGCCATCTGAAAGGTGGTGATTCAGGCGTTCGTCTGTTTGATCGTCTACCAAAACGTCCAGCACGTACTTTCGTTGCACCAGCCCCAGTGGTTGCGAATGCTGGCAGCTTCCGTCTGGTTCCGATGCATCACATTTTTGCTTCCGGCGAATTTACCGTGAAAACACCGGCGATGGAATCACGTATTCCTGAAGCGGTTTTTGCAGTCGGTGAACAGGATGCAGCGCGCTTGAATGTTCAGGATGGTCAGAAAATTACTGTGAAAGCAGGGGATAACTCGATCGTTCTTCCAGTTCAAGTGATTGAATACTTACCAACAGGTTGTATTGGCTACCCAATCGGTCTTGCACCGACGGTATCTCTTGCAGAGCCTGTTTCAGTCGCGGTAGGAGTGTAATTCATGGAACAAGAATTAATCCGTCAAACGCCGCTGTGGGCTGAAAACTGGCCAATCGCCTATTCAGTACTTCAAGCGATCGTAATCTTACTTGTTGTGGTATTAGTTGCAGCGTTGATGTCTTTCATTGAACGTCGTTTGCTCGGTTTGTGGCAAGACCGTTATGGTCCGAACCGTGTAGGTCCGGGCGGTATGTTCCAGATTGTTGCCGACATGCTGAAAATCATGTTCAAGGAAGACTGGACACCAAAATTTGCTGATAAATTGACATTCCGTATGGCACCAGGCGTTGCGATGGCAACAGCGGTGCTGTCATTCATGGTCATTCCTGTTTCACCGTATTTGGGTGTGGCAGACATGAGCATCGGCCTGCTGTTTTTTATGGCGATGGCGGGGATTGCAGTCTACGCAGTGCTGTTTGGTGGTTGGTCATCTAACAACAAATATGCACTGTTAGGTGGTCTGCGTTCAGCAGCACAAACGATTTCTTATGAAGTGTTCCTCGGCATCTCGCTGATGGGTGTAGTGGCAATTGCCGGCTCATTCAACATGCGTGAAATCGTAGAAGCACAAAAAGACGTCTGGTTTGTTATTCCTCAGTTCTTGGGCTTCCTGATCTTTGTGGTCGCAGGGGTAGCGGTAACTCACCGTCATCCATTTGACCAGCCGGAAGCAGAACAGGAACTGGCCGAAGGTTATCACGTAGAATACGGCGGGATGAAATGGGGCATGTTCTTCGTTGCGGAATACGTTAACGTGGTATTGATCTCAGCATTAATCGTAACCTTATTCTTTGGTGGCTGGTTAGCGCCGTTCGGTCTGGATTTCTTGCCACCGGCATTCTGGTTCATTATCAAGACTGCTTTCTTTGTCATGATGTTCGTATTGGCACGTGGCTCTTTGATGCGTCCACGTTATGACCAAGTGATGAACTTTGGTTGGAAAATTTGCTTGCCATTGGCGTTGGTTAACCTTTTGGTGACTGGTGCTGTGATTCTGTTGAATCAGGCCTAAGACAGCAGGGAGAACAAAATGTTTAAATTTCTAGCTGGATTCGGGTCAATCGTACGTTCGTTGTGGATGGTGTTCAGCCACGCAACACGTAAACGTGACACCATTCTTTACCCAGAAGTCCCAGCCGAAGAAATCGTGCCGCCACGTTTCCGTGGTCGTATTGTATTGACGCGTGACCCGGATGGCGAAGAGCGTTGTGTGGCATGTAACCTGTGTGCGGTTGCGTGTCCAGTAGGCTGTATCTCACTACAAAAAGCTGAAAAAGAAGATGGTCGCTGGTATCCGGAGTTTTTCCGTATCAACTTCTCTCGCTGTATTTTCTGCGGTATGTGTGAAGAAGCCTGTCCAACGACTGCCATTCAAATGACACCAGACTTCGAGCTGAGTGAGTATGTTCGTCAAGACCTGGTCTATGAAAAAGAACACTTGCTGATTTCTGGTCCTGGTAAATACCCTGACTATAACTTCTACCGCGTGACCGGTATGGCAGTTGCAGGCAAAGGCAAGGGTGAAGCACAGCGTGAAAGTGCACCTGTTGATGTACGGAGTCTATTACCATGATGTGGCCATTTTATTTAATGGCCCTCGTGGCCATCGTTTCTACGGTTCGTGTTGTGACCAATACGAACCCGGTACATGCCTTACTTAGCCTGATTGTTTCACTTCTTGCAGTTGCTGGTCTGTTTATGATCGTAGGCGCGCCATTTGCCGGTGCGCTGGAAGTGATTGTCTATGCGGGTGCGATCATGGTCCTGTTCGTATTCGTGGTGATGATGTTGAACCTCGGCGAACAGACTGTTGCACAAGAACGTACATGGCTGACCTCATCTACCTGGGCTTACCCGGCACTGATGAGCTTCCTGATCGGTCTTGTAGTTGTTTGGGTATTGAACTCTGACTACACACAACCTTCATTGGTGATGGGCACTGAAATGGTCGGTCCTAAAGCTGTGGGTCAAGCGCTCTTTACACAGTATTTATTATTGGTAGAAGTTGCTGCGATGTTATTGCTGGCTGCCCTGGTAGCTGCATTCCATCTGGGTAAACGTGAGCCAGGTGCAGAAGAGGACAAAGAATAATGGGCAACATCCCTTTAGAGCATGGTTTGATCGTTGCATCTATTCTTTTTGCACTGGGTTTTTACGGTGTAATGGTGCGACGCAACCTTCTGTTTATTTTAATGAGCCTTGAGATCATGATGAATGCTGCGGCTTTAGCATTCGTCCTGGCAGGCAGTGCATGGGTACAGCCAGACGGTCAGATCATGTTTATCCTGATCTTGACGCTTGCTGCGGCAGAAGCGTGTATTGGTCTTGCGATCGTCCTTCAGTTCTATCATCGCTTCCATCACCTGGATGTGGATGCTGCTAGTGAGATGCGCGGATGAGTTATTTATATCTAACAATTTTATTCCCGTTAATTGGTTTCATCCTTTTGGCGGCAGGGCGTAATAAACTGCCTGAATCAGTTGCTGCCATTATTGGGGTGGGTGCAGTGGGTCTGTCGGCCTTGGTTGCACTTATTGCCGGTCTGGACTTTGTCAACAATGGTTCAACCGCGACGGTACAACACCTGTGGACATGGTTTAATGTCGGCGGTTTTGCACCGGGGATCAGCTTGCATCTTGATGGTTTATCATTATTGATGCTGGGCATGGTGACAGGGGTTGGTTTCCTGATTCATATCTTCGCCTCATGGTATATGCGCGGCGAAGAAGACTTTGCACGTTTCTTCTCTTATTTCAACCTGTTCGTTGCCAGCATGTTGCTGCTGGTTCTGGGCGATAACCTGGCGTTATTATTCTTGGGTTGGGAAGGTGTAGGTCTGTGTTCTTACTTGCTGATTGGTTATTACTACCAAAATCCTGCTAATGGTTTTGCAGCCATCAAGGCATTCACAGTGACCCGTGTTGGTGACGTATTCTTGCTGGTTGCCATGTTCCTGTTGTTCCAGCAGTTCGGCACATTGAATACTCAGTACATCGTAGAAAATGCGGCAACTGTAATGACACAAAGCTCGTCATTGACCATCTGGACAGCCTTAATGTTGTTCCTGGGTGCTGCGGGTAAGTCTGCACAGATCCCGTTACAAACATGGTTAGCAGATGCGATGGCAGGTCCAACACCTGTATCGGCCTTGATCCACGCGGCAACGATGGTTACCGCGGGTGTTTACCTGTGCTGCCGTCTGTTCACAGTATTTGAACTGGCCCCTGAAGTCATGGTGTTCATCTCGATTACGGGTGCAGTGACATTGCTGGTGGCTGGTTTTGCTGCATTGGTTCAAACCGACATCAAACGTATTCTGGCTTACTCAACCATGAGTCAGCTGGGTTATATGTTCATGGCGGTTGGTGCTGAAGCCTACCAGGCAGGTCTGTTCCACATGCTGACTCACGCATTCTTCAAGGCATTGTTATTCTTGTCTTCAGGTGCGGTGATTCTGGCTTACCATCACGAACAAAACATCTTCAAGATGGGTGGTCTGTTCTACAAGAACAAATTCCTGTTTGCCTGTTTTGCCATTGGTGGTGGTGCGCTCGCTGCGATTCCATTCCTGACCATCGGTTTCTTCTCGAAAGATGCGATTCTTGCTGCAGTCTGGACACAAAGCCATATTGCAGGCTTACCGGTATTCAATACGCTGTACTGGGTTGGTGTTGCAGGTGCATTCTTAACTTCAATCTATACTTTCCGTTTAATCTGGATTGTATTCTTTGGCAAAGAAAACACGCCTTACCATGAAATCAAAGGCATCACGTACTGGGCGCCACTGGCAATCCTTGCGGTCTTGTCAACAGGTCTTGCAATCGTTTTGAAAGCACCCGTCATGAATATTCTGAATGCTGCACAAATTCCAGCGTTCATTATTCCTGAAGCTTTGGAAGCAGGCGCACATGGCGCTGAATATGTCGCGATTGGTGTAGCCTTAGCTGGTCTTGCGGTAGGTGTGGTATTGTTCGCATTTGCCTACAATGCAGTCAAATCTTTTGCCCAGACTTCTTTGGGTGCAGGCCTTGCAAATATTTGCCGTAATGCACTAGGTTTCGATGCGCTTTACGACCTTATTTTTGTTAAACCATATTTATTGTTCGCGAAGATTTTTGGTCGTGATCCGATTGATGGCCTATGGCTGGTACTTCCTGCACTTGTTAAAGGTGGTCACAGCTTTACCAGTTCACGTCAAACAGGATCACTGCGTGAATACGCATCAAGCATGGGGCTCGGCGTCGTTGTCCTACTGATGATCTTGCTCGTGATTCAGGTAGTGGGGAAATAAAATGGAAGCTCCAAACAATATTATTTTGCCGGCTCTGATCCTCATTCCGTTCATTGCAGGTTTTGTGTGCTGGTTGGTCGATAAACTCGACCAACACCTGCCACGCTATATTGCCTTAATTGGTATGCTGGTGACGCTGGTTTTGACCATCGTCCTCTGGCAGTCTGGTACTTATAACTATGAACTTGGCGGTGCAAACCCTTCGTGGGCAGCCGAGTTCAAATTACCTTGGATTCAAACTCTGGGGATTAACATTCACCTGGCAGTAGATGGTCTATCACTGCTGATGGTCGGCTTAACCGCACTTCTGGGTGTACTGGCAGTCGGCTGTTCGTGGGGTGAAATTCAGAAGAACGTTGGTTTCTTCCACTTAAACCTCTTATGGTCTCTGGGTGGGGTGATCGGTGTTTTCCTTGCGATTGACATGTTCCTGTTCTTCTTCTTCTGGGAGATGATGCTGGTTCCAATCTATTTCCTGATTGCACTTTGGGGGCATAAGGGAGCAGAAGGTAAATCGCGCGTTTATGCGGCAAACAAGTTCTTCATCTATACGCAAGTTGCTGGTTTGGTCATGTTGATTGGTATCCTGGGTCTGGTGACCGTAGGTTTCAACATGACTGGCGAAATTCGTTTCGACTACAACTACCTGATGGGAGTAGCGAATACGCTTGATGCACAGGCTCCAGCAGTTGCTTATGCGTTTATGATCTGTTTATTCATCGGCTTTGCGGTAAAACTTCCAGTTTTCCCATTACATGGCTGGTTACCAGATGCACATGCGCAAGCACCTACAGCGGGTTCGGTAGACCTTGCCGGTATTCTGATCAAGACAGCAGCTTACGGTTTACTTCGTTTTGTGATTCCATTCTTCCCGGCAGCTTCTGCACAATTTGCAGACTTCGCGATCATTCTGGGTCTGATTGGTATCTTCTACGGTGCCTGGTGTGCATTCCAGCAAACAGATATGAAACGTCTGTTGGCCTACACCTCTATTTCGCACATGGGCTTCGTATTACTGGCGATTTATGCAGGTAATATCCTGACCTTCCAGGGTCTGATGATCATGATGCTGGCTCACGGTCTGTCTTCTGCTGCACTGTTCATTATGTGTGGTCAAGTCTACGAACGTGTGCATACTCGTGATATGCGTTTGATGGGCGGTATGCGTGGTCAGTTCCCTTATCTTGCATTCTTCCTGATGTTCTTCATTGCGGCGCTTGTGGGTATTCCTGGTCTGGGTAACTTTATTGGTGAATTCCTGATTCTGATGGGGTCTTTCAACAAATTCCCGACATTTACCATCATTGCTGCAATCAGCTTGGTGTTCGCAGGTCTGTACGGTTTAATCCTGATTCACAAGGCATTGTTCGGTACACCAAACGAAGAGCAAAAACAGCACTATACACATCCACTGAAAGATTTGAACGCGCGTGAAGTAGTGATTCTGCTGATCTGTGCGCTTGGTCTTGTATGGCTTGGTCTATACCCACAAAGCTTCCTTGATGTTTCAAACTCAAGCATGGCGTGGTTAGCAAATAGCTACATTCCAGTTCAAGAAGTTGTTGAAGTGGTTGCTGAACAAGCACCGGTTCAACTTGAAAATGTGGAGATCCAATAAGCCATGAACTTCACAATGTCTTTTTCTGAGCTTATGCCGTTAGCACCTGTGATGATCGTGGCATTAACTGCGATCGCGGTCATGTTGTTGACTGCAATTAAGCGTAACCATAACTTAGTTGCGACTACGGCCGTAGTGGGTTTAAACCTAGCTGCGTTCTATATCGTCTTTGTTTTATTGGCGGGTAAATTTGCACCTGCCAATATCATGAACATGTTCATCGTAGATCCGTTTACGATGCTGTACCAGTTCATGATTCTGATTGCTGCACTGGCATGTTGTACCTTGTCACATGCTTATATCGAAACCTATAAAGATAACCGTGAAGAGCTGTATATCCTGATGCTGGCATCTGTTGCAGGTGCAATGCTTATGGTAGCAAGTTCTCACTATGCCTCTTTCTTTATCAGCCTTGAGTTAATGTCGATCCCTGTTTACGGCTTGCTGGCCTATACACATCAGCGTTCTCAATCGCTTGAAGCAGGTGTGAAATATCTGGTGCTCTCGGCGACTGCTTCTGCAATGTTGTTGATGGGTATGGCATATATCTATGCTTATACAGGTTCTTTAAGCTTTGTTGGCGAACCAGGCAAGTTATTGAGCGTCTTCAACCAACCAGCAGTTGTGGTGGGTCTGGCGTTTATTATATTTGCCGTTGGCTTCAAGTTATCACTTGCGCCGTTCCACAAATGGACACCAGATGTCTATGCCGGTGCACCAGCGCCGATTGCGACTTTCTTGGCGACAGTTGCAAAAGTGGCAACGCTGGGTCTGTTTGCACGTTACGTCCTGTCTTCAGGCTTGTTACTGTCTGATAGTTTCATTACGATTCTGACTGTGATTGCGGTACTGTCGATTCTGGTCGGTAACTTGCTGGCAGTAAAGCAGGTGAATTTAAAGCGTATCCTGGCCTACTCTTCAATTGCTCACTTTGGTTATATCCTGGTGGCGATCGTTACGGCACGTAATACTGACTTCTTGCAAGTACAAGGTTTTGCGACTTTTGAAAGCTTGAACGTGTATGTCATTACTTATGTATTGACCACAGTAGGTGCCTTCGGTGTAGTGACCTTGATGTCCAGCCCGTATAACAATACTGACGAAGCAGGCAGCCTGGCGGAATACCGCGGTCTGTTCTGGCGCCGTCCGGTATTGACAGCGGTATTGACTGTCATGATGTTATCGCTGGCAGGTATCCCGTTAACGGCTGGTTTCATTGGTAAGTTCCTGGTGATTAAAACTGCAGTTGCAGGCGAGGCTTGGTTCCTTGCAGCAATGGTTATTCTTGGTTCAGGTATCGGTCTGTACTACTACTTGCGTGTTATGGTGGTGATGTATATGACTCCACCAGAAACGCCGCGTATCGATGCGGTGAATCACTGGGGCCAGAAAGTGGGCGGTATCATGGTACTGGCAGTGGCATTACTGGTGTTGGTATTGGGTGTCTACCCGGATCCAATGATTGCAATCTCCAAGTTTGCATTCTTTGCCCTGTCGCCTGAATTACAGCAGTTTATTTTCACTTTGGTGCAAAGTGGTTTTAACTGATTTCGTGCCTGACTAAGCTATTACAAAAAAGCCTCCATGATTGGGGGCTTTTTTATTTATAAAAATCAACAAAAGCCTCTATAATGGTAGAAATTTAGTTTTACCCTTTTAGGTGTTCTCCCGTGGCTATCCATGAAATTCGTCATCCTTTGATCCGACATAAATTAGGTCTGCTTCGTCGTGCCGATATCAGCACGAAAAATTTCCGTGAGCTGGCACAAGAAGTAACTATGCTGCTGACCTATGAAGCAACCAAAGACTTACCAATGGTTGAGCATAAAATTGACGGTTGGGATGGTGCAGTCAAAGTTGACCGCATTGCGGGTAAAAAAATCACCGTTGTACCGATTTTGCGTGCAGGGATTGGGATGCTGGACGGTTTTCTGAATCTGATTCCAAGTGCCAAAGTATCTGTACTGGGGCTGGAACGCGATGAAGAAACACTGGAAGCGCGTACCTATTATAAAAAACTGGTTCCAGATGTACAAAACCGGATTGCCATGATCATTGATCCAATGCTGGCGACAGGTTCATCACTGGTTGCGGCAATTGATGTACTCAAGGAAAATGGCTGTAAAGATATTCGGGTCATGGTGCTGGTGGCGGCGCCTGAAGGAATTAAGCGGGTTGAAGAAGCACATCCGGATGTGGTGATTTTCACTGCTGCCATTGATAAAGGCTTAGATCACAATGGTTATATTGTGCCGGGTCTAGGTGATGCAGGTGACAAGATTTTTGGTTCAGTTCAAAAAGACTAATGGTTAAAAATGCACAGGAAAGGGGCTTTTAGGGCCTCTTTTTTATATACTGAATACTGACAGAAGCAGAGTAGGGGATGTTTATGACTTCCGAGCAATATCAAGGAAAAGTACAGCAGTACAATCCAGAAAAAGGATTTGGTTTTATTTCTTCACCTGAAGGTGAGATATTTTTTCATATCTCGGATTTCCCTGCTGACTCAGGTGAACCGAAACGCAATGACCGGGTAAAATTTAATGTAGTTCAAAATGGAGATCGCTACAAAGCCATCAAAATTGAACGTGTAGAAGACAAATCCAAAAAAGCCAAAAAAGCCAAAGCGGTAGCAGTCAATACTTCGATTACCTCAGCCCTATTGTCGAATTTAAAGCGTTAATTTTGCTTGGAAAATATATCCAGAATGAGGCTTTAGAGCCTCTTTTTTTATTTGAGTATTACGCTAACGTGATTTGTAGAAGCTTGTGTAATCCAAGTTCTGTATAGCATTACTAAAACAATAAAATACTCACCAAAGTTCAACAATATCCTTTAAACCTTTCCATATAAAATACGCATCTGTTGAATGATCTAGGGACATATATCATGTTTACAGATGGAAGAATTAAAACCTACGATGTCAGACGTGGGACTGGAACGATTGAGCTCATAGAAAAGCCGCAAGAGCTCGATTTTCGCTTACAGGATCTACCTTCCTCTGAGATCGCGCCACAAGTCGGGGAGCGACTTAAATTTAGAATAATTGAAGAGCAGAATACGATTCAACTGGACAATATGGTACGTCTGGATATTAAGCGTCAGGAAGAGTTGGTCTCTGAAGTGGTTGCGCTACCGTCTCTAGCTCCTGCAGCGATGGTTACTCCAGTACGCCATACTACTTTCTTTAGCCCCACACTCTGGTTGGCGCTGGTAACAGCGATCGGTTTTATGATTTTTGGAGAAATTTAAGTTAGGTATAAGCAGGCCTATTATAATTTTATTAAGCTATTTGTCTCATCATTCAAATACAAAAGCATCGTACGGTGCTTTTTTATTTGAAAATTTTAAAGGATTTCTGAATATAATTACTCAAAATATCAAATACAAGAGCTGCTTATGTTTCAAGAGGGGAAGATCAAAACTTATAATCAAGAACGTGGTTTTGGTTTTATCGAAATTGAAGGGGAGGCAAAAGATTTATTCTTCCACATAAAAGATTTCCCAAACAAAAATGTTTTACCGAAAAATGGTGAAAAGTTAAAGTTTCTAATTGTGGAGGATCAAGGGAGGTTTAAAGCGGATCATATTGTTCGCTTAGATATTTCATATCAAAAGACGCCTTCACCCAGTGTCAGTCAACATAATGATCTTCAGGTAGAAAGAGCAACACTCTATCATCCGCTTAAAAAGCCAGCATTATCTAAACTGTTTATCAGTATCGGCATAGTTATTATCGTCATACTTGCTGTATTGGCTTATGGAAAATACCAAAACTATAAAATACAAAAGCAACAGCAACTTGAGTATTTAATACAAGAACAGAAAAGGCTGGTTTCAGAACAACGTGCAGCCTTAGGTAATTTACCTGAACAAGGCCTAAGCGAACAAGCTAAGAAGAATTTAGAGGTATCCACCAATACCCCTCTTAGAAGTACTACTTCCTCCACTTCAGTGTCGTCACCTTATCAGTGTGATGGCAGAACCCACTGTAGCCAGATGCACTCTTATGATGAAGCGGTATTCTTTTTGCGAAATTGCCCTGGTATCCAGATGGATGGAGATGGTGACGGTATTCCTTGTGAACATCAGTTTCACCGTTAAAAAAAGCGCCCTTCGGCGCTTTTTTATTTCAACAGAATGTCCCGTCCTGAAATAAGTTTACACCTTAAGAGACTTATTTTATGGAACATAAACGAGAACAACGAGTTAAACGTACACAACGTGACTA
>NZ_JAMXYB010000032.1:0-30342 GCF_024129495.1 Acinetobacter sp. S4400-12
GTGAATAACAATTCCTAAGATTCACGATGTCGAGCTGTGGCAACAACTGAGGTTGTGTAGGCCACAGTCTTAGATATACCATTTAACATAATATAGATTATACGAAATTAAATTGTTAGAACCCATTTAAAGTGTCTATATTCTCACCAATAAAAATGTCCGCTTTTAGAATATGCATTTTTGCAATTTCCTTAGCGGACGGTTTGATATGTTGGTGTCTATGTCGGATAAAGAACTTAAACGATTGTCGGTCTTGCAGGAAATCTGTGATCAACGCATAACCCAGTCCCAAGCTGCTCAGTTACTTCATATTTCAGAGCGTCAGATCAGACGCTTACTGCAGAAATACAAAGCTCAAGGCCCAGTTGCATTAGCCCATGCCGGTCGTGGTCAAATCAGCAACTCCAGGCTTCCTGAAGAACTCAGACTCAAGTGCCTCAATATTGTTTCGGATCAACTGCATGGTTTCGGACCCACTTTAGCGCATGAAAAGCTCACTACCATTCATGGATTCGACATTTCGGTGGAAACACTACGTTCTTGGATGATTGCAGCCGATTTATGGATTCCTCGATCCAAGCGTCTGAAACGCCCGTATCAGCCTCGTTATAACCGGGACTGTTATGGTGAACTGATTCAAATTGATGGCTCACACCATGACTGGTTTGAAGGTCGAGCCCCTAAATGCTGTCTGCTGGTGTTTATCGATGATGCCACAGGAAAATTGCAGCATTTACGCTTCTGTGAATCAGAATCAGCCTTTGACTATATGATTTCAACACGTTTGTATATTGAGCAGCATGGTAAGCCGTTGGCATTTTACAGCGATAAACATTCAGTCTTCAGGGTGAATCAAAGCAGTAAGAAAGACACCAAGATTACCCAGTTTGGGCGCGTACTCAGCACCCTGAATATCGATATTATCTTCGCTAATTCACCACAGGCCAAAGGCCGTGTAGAACGGGCCAATAGAACGCTTCAGGACCGTCTGATCAAAGAAATGCGCCTGGAAGGCATCTGTTCGATTGAGCAAGCGAATGCCTGGCTACCCTGCTTCATTGAGCAGTTCAATCAGAAGTTCGCCAAGATGGCTTTTAATCCCAAGGATTTACACCGGACTGTTACTGAAACTGCTGAGGAGTTAGATGATGTTTTTACTTGGCGTGAACCCCGCAGAGTCACGAATAGCCTGACGATTACTTATGATAAATGCGTATATCTCTTGGAAAACACGGAAGAAAACCAAAGATTGATTGGTAAGTATCTTGAGTTCCTAGAATACCCGGATGGTACAGTCGCGATTGAATATCAGGGAAGAAAAATCAATTACAGCATCTTCGATAAATTAAGTCAGCTTAACCAGCGAGAGATTGTTGAGAATAAACGTTTAGGTGCTGTTCTCAATCATATTCAACAACAGCATGAAGAATTGGAACAGCAATACAAACGCAATCGTTCTCAATCTATGCCAAGAAGACGTGCACAGAAAACAGCAATTCAACAACGAAATCTGAATCCTGTGCTTGACTTGGAAATGTCTGTATAGGACATTTCTACTTGGGAATAACATAAATAAATCAAATATTTGTTTATAAATAATTTACTGGTCAGCCAATTTACCTGTGCCGCTTATACTTTATACGTCACCGATTTTTTAAACTTAGTTAGGCCTTCTTTAATTTTAGACGAGTACTGATATTTTCATAAAACTTCAAACTCAATTCTACGGTTTTTCTTACGACCTTCAGGCGTTGCATTATCAGCAACAGGTTTACTCGCTCCCAAACCTTCAGTGCTTAATGAATGTTCAGGAATATTTTTAGCAATAAGATATTTTTTGACAGTCTCAGCGCGTTGCTGGCTGAGGATAATGTTTTTATTGACATCTCCTAAGCTGTCGGTATGCCCAATAATCCGAACTTTCTTAGCTCCCGCTTTATTTAATGCAACTACCATTTCATCTAAAATTTGTGTACTAGCTGCCAAAACTGATTCATATTGATATTCAAAATGGTAATTTTCATTATCATCTGGATACAGACTCATCACCTGCTCCCTCAAAAAGATCTAATAAGAAAAGTAAAAACAATGCAGCTTAAGCTGCTGGGATAAAAATACACTTCATTAGGAATAACAATGACGCTGGAATTTGAATATTTATTGCAAAAAATTTCTACAGAACAACCTTGTGGGATGGACTGCTCATTTTCAAATGAATTTTCAAGTATTAAAAATGCAAGAACACAGGATGATCCCTTACTGGATCAAGGTGACTGGGAGGCTGAACCCAAACAGGCAGACTGGAATTTTGTAGAAACAAAGACTATCTAATTACTGTCTGAAAGAACCAAAGACCTGCGCTTATATACCTGGCTGATTGAATCTTGGAGCCATCTATATGGTTTTGAAGGAATTGCGCGAGGATTAGAACTTTGCCAACGTAGTCTGATGCAATACTGGTTACACTTGCATCCTGAAATTGAAGATGGTGATCTGGACCAACGTTTAGGATTATTAGAAGGGTTTATTGCTCAACTGCCAAGCTTGATCAAAGAGGTTCCGCTTGTTAATCAGGCGCCTTATTACAGCCTGAAAGATTATGAGCACCTTCTACATCAGCAGAATATAAAACGTAAACAACAGATTGAAGAAAGTGAAGAGCTAGAGAAAACTGATCAATATCAGGAACAATTTAAACAACTCCTCTTCAATACACCTAACATGCTACAGCAGCAAAACTATCAGTATTTGCTGGATATTGAGAATCAATGGCAATGTTTCAAGACTGTCTTGGATGGTCTACTTGGCCTAGAGGGGCCAAGTTTTTCTGCCACAGATGCCCAAATCGAATCTATTCTGTCTATTATTCAGCGTATTTATAAACAAGAGTCCTCTTCTGCATCTTTATCTCGAGTTGCAGCACCCTCTTTAGAAAGCAATTTAAATACTCAAACAAATGCCGAGCTTCTTGCAAAGCAGAGTGTCCCATCGTTTCAGTCTTCTGTGCAATTTAATAATCAGAGCCATATTTTCAATCGGGAACAAGCCCTAAAGGCCTTACAGGACATTGCTGATTATTTTCAGATGAATGAGCCGCACAGCCCCGTCAGTTATATGCTTCAAAAAATCATTAAATGGAGTCATATGCCTTTACATGAGTGGCTGAGCCAAGTAATTAAAAATGAAAATCCTTTATAACATCTATATGAATTATTAGGTGTTTCTGACAAAAATGAATCAAATAATGAGTGGTAAAAACTGAATGTTTAAAGCAGAAAAAATACTTTGGGGTGAGGGACTGTTTTTAAGGCCTCAACATTTTCAGTTACAGGATGCTTATCATGAGCAACGCCTGAATCATACCATTCGTGCGATCTCTCCTTTTGCTCATGGGATTCAGTCGATTGAATTTGATGAAACTCAGCTCGGAATGCAAGTTCTGACTTTAAATAAAGTGGAAATGATCTGGCAAGATGGAGAAATCTATCAGGCTCCTGCACAGGATTTATTACCTGAACCGGTACAACTCGATATTCTAAACTTACAGGGAGAAATGCAAATTTACCTGGCTCTACCAATGGTACAACCAAATAAACAGAATGTTAGTTATAGTGACCAAGCCCAGTCTAGCCGCTATCACTCACATCTCAGTGCAACCCACGACCTGTTTACTGATGCAACTACTGCTGAGATTACCCTGTTGCGTCGTCGTGCTGAATTAAAAGTTTTTGAAATCAGTCAAGAACCTCAACATCAGATAGATGGCTATCTTTATCTTCCTGTGGGACGGATTAAAAGACAAAGTTCAGGCAATTTTATTTTTGATCATAAATTCATTCCGCCAATTTTACATATTCAGGCTAATCATAGTCTTTTGCTTAGCTTGCAGCGAACACTCAATATTATTCGAGCAAAGATCAAAACTATCCAGAGCAATAATCGTGAAAACGAACAAAAGCTGATTGAATTCCGCTCTGGTGATATTGTATCTTTTTGGCTGGTCAATGCTTTAAATACAGCACATGCCAGCTTAAATCATATTTTACAATATCCTATCATTCATCCTGAACGTTTATATAGTGAGTTGCTCAGATTAACTGGCTCTTTACTGACTTTTTCTACAGCCTATGAGGTTGATCAGTTACCTAAATATCAGCACTACCACTTATCTAACAGTTTTAGCCAGCTGGATACTATTCTGAGAGATCTTCTAGATACGATTATTTCCAACCGTTATATCGCTATTCCATTGAAAGAGACCCGCCCATCCTACTGGGTAGGAAGTTTGGAAACCGATAAGATTACTCGAGATACCCGCCTTTATCTGGCGATTTCAAGTAGCGTCATGCCTACACAAGATTTGATTGCTTATGTCCCTATCCGTTTTAAAGTCGGAAATACGGTGGATGTTGAACAGCGCGTGATTGCTGCCCTGCCTGCAATTCCGATCCAGCATTTAATTCAAGTACCTACTGCAATTCCAGTACGTTCTGGTGTTAGCTATTTTGAAATTGAAGCAAATAATGAGCTATATCAGCATATGCTTGATTCAGAGTCAGTATGTATTTATATCCCGAACGGATTTCAGGATATCAGTATTGAATTAATTGCGGTCATGAAAGGATAAGGACCATGATGAATACAACTACCAGTCCTGGACCTTCTCTATTTGATGATGGACAGATCGGTTCTGGACAGCTTTTTAACCAATCGACAGCTCTAAAAAATAATACGACAACCAACTTGATCGATTTGTTATATGATGGTTTTTATATCGTCTTTTTACTGAAAAATCATTATATTCCTGCTCATCCAGCCTCTTTCCGTGAAAAGATTCTAGAAATGCTGAATTACTTTGAGCATCAAGCACGAAAATTGCAATTTTCTTCAGAAGATATTCAAGATGCCAAGTATGCCTACTGTGCCTTATTGGATGAAACTATTGTCACCCAACAGGATACGCATTTTTTTGACTTGCAAAATTTCTGGATGCTGGATCCCCTGCAATTAAGTCTATTTGGTTCCCAACTGGCAGGTTACCGTTTCTTTGAACACTTAGAAGAAATCCGTCAGAAAGACAAAGAACGCCTAGCTGCTCTTGAAGTTTATCACTACTGCCTACTATTAGGTTTTCATGGTAAATACCGGCTTGAGTCCATTCATACTTTAAACCAGTTCATCACTCAGGTCGGAGAACAGATTGATTATCTAAAAGGTAAGAAAACTCCATTTTCTCCTTTTGCGGCATTACCCGACAAGATTAGACATATTATTCATCGTGAATTACCTTTTGTATGGGTTTTAGTTTTTCTGCTTTTGTTTACAGTCCTGAGCTTTGCCGGACTAAAATATATACTGTCCAGTGAAGGGACAAAGGTTTTAACTCAATACCAAAATATGATTAGTGTTCCAACCGAACAGGCTTATATCACGATTCATTTACCTTAGCTAGAATCTCAAAAGACAATATAAACAATACTTTAAAATGAAAAATGATAAAAAACATGTATGGCTTAACTAAAAAAACACGCCGTCTCCAAGTAGAAAAAAACCACTTATTCGATAAATATCATAAAGCTAAATTTGATATTAATCTGCCTGAATCAGGTTGCTGAACAATGATTCTCATCATTCTTAGCAGCTTTATTTTACTAAGTTTTATTTTGATTCTGATGCAGTTTTATGAATTGAGACTTCAAATACAAAACTTTTTACTAGCATGTGTACAACAAAGTAAAAAGCAGCTCATTGCCATGAGAAAATTTATCCATCAATTTAAATTGGCAGGCTCTCCGGAATATCTGCAATCCCATTGGCATTTACAACAATGGTGGATTTTAATTGCCGGTTGTGTACTGTTTATGAGTATTTTAATTTTTTCATTGACCCGGCCTGTTACAGCCAGTGTGTCGGAAGCTCGCTATTTAAAGAAGGTTGATCCACAAATATATGCACTTTTAGAAGGTCAGATTTTGACACCACCAGAAGAAGTAGATGAAGGGCTAATCCTACAAGCTTTGCAGGAAGATGATGATACGCATCAACCTGTAATCTCTGCCCAAAGTTTTAATCCAAATATTCAGGATGTACACTTAAGCTATCATCAAAATTTAAACCAGGCTGATCGCAAATGGCACAAAATGAATCCTCGTTTTAAACAACGTTTATTAATGGTATTTAAACTGATGCAGGAACAGCATGGTTATGAACTGGTTCTGCTTGAAGGCTACCGGAGTCCTGAACGGCAGAATTCTTTGGCCACCAACAGCAATATCACGCGTGCCAGAGGTTTTCAAAGTTATCACCAGTTTGGTTTAGCCGCAGATATTGCTTTTAAACGTAATGGGAAATTGATCATTAGTGAGCGTGACCCTTGGGCTATGCAAGGCTATCAACTCTATGGCCAAATTGCGGAGTCAGTCGGACTAACGTGGGGTGGCCGCTGGAAATCTATTCAAGATTATGGACATACTGAATATCGCATGCCAGGTTTAAAGAAAACGGCTGAGATGGCTCATCAACTCACCAATGAGGGTAACTTACAAGTCAATGCTGCATTGCCTTTACCATAAAAAATGAGCAGATTTCTGCTCATTGCTGTTATTTTTCATCAATAAAGCTTTGCATGTGCGTTAATACATCAGCCGTCTTTTCACCATGTAACCAATGCCCTGCATTTTCAATAACTTCAATTTTTGCTTGACCAAACTGCTCGTGAATCGCGTCAAAATGTTCCGGTCTTGAAATATAAGATGAATTCGCACCTCTTAAAAAAAGTACAGGTATTTCATTTTTTTCTATTTTTTCCCAAGCAATAATTTCCTCATAAGAATCAAAAAGCGCCGGAACGTTGAATAACCACTGCCCTTTATTAAATGACTTTAAAAGAAACTGAATCACCATCTCTTCCTGAATATAATCACGCATCATTTGAGCGGCTTCATTACGGGAATTCGGCTGTAGCTGTTGAACTTTAAATAAAGCTTTAAAGATTTCAGCATGGTGATTTTCATGATACTGGATGGGTGTAATATCAAGAACAATCATTTTTTCTACTTGATCTGGAGCGAGATCTGCCAACTTCATGGCAATTTTTCCACCCATTGAATGCCCGACTATAATACACTTCTCAATTTTTAAACCAGATAGCGTTTCTAAAATATCGGTGGCCATAAATGCATAGTTCATCTCTGAGGAGTGATCAGATAAACCATGATTACGGACATCCAGTTGAATGACAGTTCTCTGTTTAGAAAAATGTCGAGCTAGCATGCCTAAATTACTCAAACTCCCAAATAAGCCGTGAATAAATACCATAGGCGTTAAGTCAGCACTTTCATGTGTTTTTATTTGATAATTTAAGAGCATTTGGGAATTCCGTGATTACTTATTTCAGTTGTTTATATTCGTATGATATTGAAAGATAATCAATTGCTAAATTTTTAAATTATTTTTTTTGCTTAGGCTATTTTGTAATACTTTTAAACTTGGCGAAATTTTTTATAGATAATTGAATTGGCAATGACTTGATAAAAATGGCGATAAGTTGAATCTATACTTTGTTTTAATAAGATTGTTTAACACTATTATTTTTTTATTATAAATAATTTTGAATTCGCTTAGGCTATTTAATGGGTACGGTCTAAAGCAAAGAACCCCTCTCTACTTTTTTCTTGTTTAAAATTTTATTCTGAATAATAAATAAAATAATTGAATATTTATTCGATAAAGTTGCTAAGAAAGAGAAGTTTTATTTGTTAGGCTCCCCTACTCTTACAAAAGACAGCTGCGGTCATTCCTGAGTTATGCATACTCTGGACTTGACGATCCAGAAATTTTTTGGCAACCATTACCATAATAGGTGCCATATTTAGCTCATGATTTTCTTCAGATACTTTATGAATCTCCTCATAGGCAATTAAACGCTGACAGAAAGCCCAACGCTGCTTTTGTACGTCTCCTTCCTGATTGGGTTGATCTAAAATAGCTTTGGTTTCATTTACAATTCTGGTTTGTTCCGCAATAAACTGATCATAAGCAGGCTGGGTCAGTTTCTCTGCAAAAGCAGTCTGATTGCACTGAATCAAACTGAGAATTACACATAATAAAGATGAGGTTTTAGTCATTTAAAATCTTCTTTTATTCTTCTTTCCAGACATCTTCGTAATCATCTGCATCAATCATAAAACGGAAGCCCTGCTCCAAAGCTAAATACGGTAAAACCTCGGGAGCTATATCCTGCACTTCACGTACAGTCATGGTTTCAAAGGCATCTTCATTGGAGGCCAATTCACCGCCATAAATATACCAGCTAATATTTTCTGCGGTTTCAGGTTTTTTACGGATGCCAACAATGGGATCCTGTTTTAAGGTATGGACAGCCACCGCGACCACATCATCACCACTGACCTCTACATAGGCAGAACCAACCTCTTCACACAATAATTTCTGTTCTGCAATCAGTTCCTGTAACGGCGATAACTTTTGTGTATTTTTCGACATACTTAATCCATTCACTTAAATTAACGTCTTAGTTTAGCTTAACTTTCAGGATTCGGATGTGTATTTTATCTATTGAAATATGAAATTTTCTGGCTTTAAAAATATTCAAGTGCAGACGAGCGCTTAAAGCTTATAGAAATTAAGCTTTCTTCATCTCTAAATAGTTTTATATAAACCACATGCTCTACACAGCAGATATCAACGGCGATACAGTTGATTGAGTTTTTTTAGATTCAAGCTCTGGGATTACTTTTTAATAAACTCTAAATCCTCTGAATTTACCATATTCTACTTATTGTTACACACAATAATGGCGCAAAATGATTAAGCATACCGAGTTAATAGATTTACATGATTGCATTTGTGTCAGTTAACCATTCAAAAACAGGTCTGTATCTTGTTAATCACACTAAAACATATAGAAAATTATAAGAAAATCTAAACAGCTTCTTAGAGGTTTTGTAATATCGTTGATATATCCTCGGGAAAACTGGAACTCCCACTTTTATTACTAAAGAAAAACTAATGAATTTTGTCTTATTTTAATGAGGAATATTTTCTTATGGCGAAGAAATGAAATCTTCTTCTTTTTTCTGGTTTTCCTTCTGACTTAAAACAAGAAACGAGCTTTCATAATAGAGTAGAAATTATTTTTAGATTGGATGTTTAAAATTTGCTTAGGCTATTTATTAATAGGACAGAATGTGGTTTATCATTTTTTAAAAGTGCATAAAAATCACCCTCACTTATGGAGGATGATTTTTATTAATCAACTAAAAATTCACTTAAAACTTGGCAGTTAGAACCTGAGTAGAGACTTTATTTTTCCAAAGCTCGCGTAAGGTTGGCAAGTAAAACTTCTCGCCCAGCTCTACCAGTTCCGCATCAATCAAAGCATGCACATCATGCATAAACAGATAATCCAGCTCAACGCTACTCAGCTTCAGATGTTTCTTCTCATATTCTCTACGCTTCTGCTGGGCCTCTTTCACTAACTGATCAGCAAATGCTCTATCTTTAAACTGTGTAATGGCGTTCAAACGTAATTCAATAATACCCCACCCGGTTAAAAACATCTGGAAAGTTTCAAAATCTTTACTGGTAGATTCCCAAGACATTTCTTCAAGGTTTTCATTTTCTGGCAGTACAGGTAAAATAAGTTCCATTACACTTGGAAAAATCTTCTTAAAATTCAAAATAAATTTAACAGGATGCTCACCTGGATAATCTTTGAATTGCACCTTTTTTTGAACATCTGTTAAATAAATATCTAGCATAAAACAATCATCAGTAGTTAATCTCATCTACTGCTATTGTACGCAAGTCTGGACGAGATAAAAACTACTGCTGAGCCATCCACGTTAAAACAATAACAAAGAGTATGAAAATAAGCTGCCTCAACAACTTATTATTTTATATTTGGAGAAACCATATTTTCAGGACGAACTACTTCATCAAACTGTTCTTCCGTCACTAAACCTAACTCTACTGCCACCTGTTTTAATGTTTTTCCTTCTTTATAAGCTGTCTTGGCTACCTTGGCTGCATTTTCATAACCAATCACCGGGTTTAATGCGGTCACTAACATCAACGAATCATGCAGGAAATGATCAATTCTCTCATGATTCGGCTCGATGCCTACGGCGCAATGGTCATTAAAACTATTACATGCATCTCCCAGAAGTTGAATAGACTGTAATAAGTTATAGGCAATTACCGGCATAAATACGTTTAATTCAAAATTACCCGAAGCACCGGCAATATTGATGGTCGTATCATTCCCTAAAACCTGAGCAACCACCATGGTCATGGCTTCACTTTGAGTTGGATTAACTTTACCCGGCATAATGCTTGAACCCGGTTCATTTTCCGGAATACGCAATTCACCTAAACCACAACGCGGCCCACTGGCCAACCAACGAATGTCGTTAGCGATTTTATTCAGACTGACTGCAAGCGTTTTTAAAGCACCTGAAGCAAATACTGCTGCATCGCGGCCCGCCAAGGCTTCAAACTTATTCGGTGCCGTGACAAAAGGCAGATCTGTTAATTGAGCTAAAGTCTTTGCCGCTTGAACTGCATAATCTGGATGAGCATTGAGTCCCGTACCTACGGCGGTACCACCCAATGGCAATTCATATAGTCCGAGTAGTGCTTGTTCTAAGCGTAAAATTGCATGATCCAGTTGCGATACATAGCCACTAAACTCCTGGCCCAGTGTTAAAGGCGTCGCATCCTGAAGATGGGTACGGCCAATTTTCACAATATCGGAAAATTCCTGAGATTTCGCATGCAAAGTATCACGTAAACGACTGACTGCCGGAATCAACAGCTCATTAATCTGTAAGCTTGCAGCCACATGAATTGCGGTCGGGAAAGAGTCATTGGTTGATTGCGCACGATTCACATGGTCATTCGGATGCACAGGTTTTTGTGCACCTAAAGGATTACCCAGCTTATGATTGGCAATATTGGCAATGACTTCATTACAGTTCATATTGCTTTGTGTGCCAGAACCGGTTTGCCATACAACCAATGGAAACTGGCTATCCCATTGTCCGCTAATGACTTCATCCGCCGCTCCTACTATATAAGTCGATAGCTCCTGAGGAATCTGCTTTAACTCTGCATTGGTTATGGCGGCAGCTTTCTTGACCAGCCCCATGGCACGAATCATGGCACGAGGTAAATGCTCCTGACCAATCTTAAAGTTTTGCAAGCTACGTTGAGTTTGTGCTCCCCATAGGGCTTCACTTGGGACAGCGACCTCTCCCATCGTGTCATGTTCAATACGTGTTTCCATATTTAATCTCAACTTTATTTTGCATATTGCCAGTAGTTTTCTTATCTAAAATAAAGATATTTAAAGATATTTAAAGATATTTATGGTTATTTTAATCAGCTTAAGCACTCAAGTAAATGATAATTATTATCAAGTACTATCCTCTTAAGGTGTTTTGATAAAATAACCATTCATCCTCCAGCATTTTGCTTAAGCTATGCCGAGGCTGCCAGTGCAATAATTGCTGAGCTTTGGTGGTATCTGCACCAAGTTGATCCAGCTCGGCATGAGGATATGGCAAAGCATCTATTGTAGGAATGGTGGATTGAGTCACCTCTGCAACCTGATCCAGCAAGTTTTTAATTGAGACCAGTTCACCTGCAATATTAAAAGCCTCACAACATAACTCTTGCTGCTGTGACAACCATTGCAAAGATTTAATAACCGCATCACACCCATCCATTACATGCAGAAAACTTCGCTCTACGGTCTGGTCTGCTGTCATGGCCTGACGGCGTAATTCCAGATATTCTCGCTGATGTGCTCCTACCTGCATCGCCAGAGGTACAATATTTTTCGGTAAAGGTGGAATCCATTCACCTAAAATCCCGCCTTCAAAGGCACCAGCAATATTGGAAAGTCGCAAGATCGCAATTCGCCATTCATTATCGGTTTTGGCAGTATCCCGAATAATTTCCTCTACCATCTGTTGAGATTTAATATAAGGATTGGGATAAGTATAATTAAAAGGCTGATCTTCATGCAGATCGGGTGCTGAATGGCCATAAACGGCTAAACTGGACAAATGCACCAGATGCCGTACACCGGTACGCTGCATTGCCCGCATCAGACTCATAATACAGCTGACATTATCATTATAATAATCAAGAGGCTTTAAGACTGATTCTTCCATTGATTTAAAACTTGCAGTATGAATCACAGCCTGTATGGAATGCAGTTCAAATACTTTATTTAAGGTAGGGGTATTACGAATATCAATTTTAACAAAAGGCACATATCGACCAGAAATATATTCAAGACGCTCCAAAGTCTGCAAACTGGCATTGGCCAGATTATCAACCACAATCACCTCTACACCTTGTGCAAGCAGACTTAATGCAATGTGTGAGCCTAAAAAGCCTAAACCACCCGTCACTAAAATCATTTATACTACCTACTTTCTGATGTAGCCAAGATCAATTCGTTGATGTTGATCAAGCCTGTAGTGAATTTCGATGAGCACTTTAATTCTTGTTACCTCCGCACCGACGTCTATTTATGCCTGGCATGCTTTGGGGCTTGCTCAGGCATTACAGCAAAAACACGAAAAATTTCGCGTATTCTTTTATCAGGACGGTGTCTCGGTCGCGAATGCATTGCAATGGGTACCAGATGACCAGCGCAACCTTTCACGCGCCTGGCAAGATCTGAAAATCCGCTTGCCTGTATGTGTCAGTGCCGCCTTGGCACGTGGAATTACAGATCAGGACAATGCTCAACGTCACAATATTCAACAACATAATCTTGCAGATAGTTTTGAATTGGTCGGTTTAGGTGAGCTTGCCGATGCGGTTCAGTCCTCACAACGTCTTATTCAATTCTAGATGCTTCATTTTTCAGGATGTGTTGCTTTTAAAAGGAATCTTGTGTGAAATCTGTACTTGTTATATTAACTCAAGCCAACTTAAACAGCTTGCAGGTGCATGAAAGCCTGTCTGCAACCATGGTACTGGCCACCTTTGGTTCAGAAGTTAAGATACTGCTACAAGGAGCAGCTTTAAGTTTGCTGCATGCCGACCAACAATTTGAACAGCGCAAACATGCCTTTAAACTGGCCTCTAATCTGGTAGATAGTTTTGAATTTTATGATCTAACACCGATTCTGGTAGAGCAGAAAAATCAGGATTCTCCTTTTGTGAAACACAGTGAGCAAGATATTGAGTTTATCGAGCTGAATCCAGAATTTATTCAAAACTTCGATCATGTTTTGTATTGGTAAGGAATAAGGATAAACTCATGTCAGAAAACACCCTTTACCTAATCCAGTCAGATTATGCAGCTACGGCGTCTATACTGGATCAGCTTGCTCAAGTTCATTCTCCAGATGATTCAGTGGTTTTGATGGGCGAATCGCTACTGTATGTAGAACACGACTTCTTACAGCAGTTGCCGCGCGTTTATCTACTTGAAAATGATGCTCAGATATTGGTTTCTCCGTTGCCAGAGCATGCCACCTTATTAAACTATGCACAATTTGCAGATCTATGTCTGGCGTTTAAGCGCTGTATTTCAATGAAATAATCATGAGCCTGATATGAATTTAGAACTGGATCAAGATGGTCACCTAGTCGACTATACCCTCTGGAATGAGCAAGTTGCCCAAGTACTGGCTGACAGCTTAAAACTTCAATTAACACCTTGGCACCTAGAAGTATTACAGGCAGTGCGCCAGTTTTATCAGCAGTTCGGACATTCTCCTGCTACCCGTCCTCTGATTAAATTTCTGATGAAAACAGTCAGTCCGGAAATTAACAATGCGCTGTTACAGGAAAAATTTAATACTGGACTGGTTGCACGCCATTTAAGCCGTCTGGCTGGCGTTCCAAAACCGGCCAACTGCTTATAAAAGACTACCAGCCCTGCTTTTAAATAAAACAATAAAGACCAAGCCTGCTATCGCGCGCTTTTTGTCTTAGCCTTCAAGCTGACGAATACATTATTTGCAGATTTAAGCTAATCCTTGTGTGAAGTAATTCCGTCTTATTTAAATAAGACGGTTGGAATACTGTCCTATTTTATCTTTTGAAAATATATTGGCCAAGAAGCCATAAGAGCATTCAACGTATAAGGGCTCAGATCACTGAGTATGCCTTAAAGATTAAGAGCACTTTTCAGTCAGTCTAGCCCTTTTAGCGATTAGCTCATTTCACAGCTCAGTGAAAAAGCGGTAGGTTTTACAATCTTCTTCTGGTTTATTCATGCTGGGGTCTGGATATAAATTTTAGGCATTAAAAAACCACCGCACAGGGTGGTTATAAAATACATACGTCAGATTAAAATAGGTATTGCTATATGAGCTCTTTGCAAGTGGGAAAAAATCATCATCCCAAAAATTAAAAACGTTAAAGCGATTGTAGTAGAGCTATATATTGGCATTTATTCACTTATCATCTGTATAGAGCTACAAGATACCCAAATGAAATTACAAAGGCAAACAATATATTATTTTTAAACAACTTTTTAGTGAAAAACCTTTCGAAGGAAGCTTGCTTAACCAAATGATTGCTCTACTGCGCAAATCATTATTAATATAACCACGACAACCAATACTGTCTCGATTTTAGCTATCGTAAAGCACTCGGATTCATTGAGAATATATTTTAATAGTGATTTGAGATTACATTCTACTAATCTCTTCTTGGATTTTATCGTAGTTAACCCTGGTTATACGCATTTCTATAATTTTCGATTAATCTATATCTAGGAGAGGGCTTTTTTAATACTGGAAGAACTAACATTTCGTTAAGCAACTCTACAAAAAATTTCACCCGAAAATCATTCTTACGCAAATCTAGATCCCTATAACTCAAGACTTGACTGTCTTACATATCCCGACAGAGTTGCTACATTAGTAATTTAAGCCATTCTCTACACTGAATTTAAGTTTTAGAAACGTAGAGGAAATTCAAATGAAAAAGTATTCGACAGTTCTATTACTCACCCTATCAGGTTTGATCGGAACAGCTGCTATTGCATCAAAACCCCCAATAGAAGCCACCGCTGCCGCTGAAGCACAGCAAGTTGCTTTAGAATATGCCAGAGAGCAAGCAAAGACCTCAACATCATCTGATGAATAGAATGTAGCCCTCAAATGAGGGCTTCTTTTCCTGTAGTCTGGACTAAGAGGGAAAAATCCAAAACCCTGCAGAAAACCACTCTAGAGAGTGGTTTTGTTTTACCTGACTTCAAGTTCTTTATGCTTCCAAGATCGATTACTATCGTATGAAAAGCTCATGTTGTCAGACTCATAAGTTTTTTCTTGACGATTAAGCTTTTCAATCATTTCAATCAGAGTACCACCTCCATGGGCCTGCTCTTTGTAAAGTGCTCTCAAAACAAGTTCGGCAGGCTTTCCGATAGCCACTCGATCACTCTCCCAGTTGCGAACTGTGGATTCATTAACACTTAATATACCTGCTAGATTCTTTTGTGAAAGGTTTAGCTCTATCAAAATCTAAGACAAGACCAAAAAAAAGGCACTAATGCTCGATCTGATTCTTTAGTCATGATAAAGCCTGGCCAGAGATTTCATATTGACCCAATCCTTCATAGATCAATAGGAGGAAAGCTCACCCTAGTCACCATCTTCTGCGTCGTTAAGCCTATTGAGAACTCATCAGGCAGAATGATCTTTTTACTGTGAGCGTACCGAAGTGCTTCAAGAAATGTGACTGGTGGCATAATTAGCGCCAAAAAACTCACCAAAGTAAATTCTATCCCTGTAAATCGAGCACCAAATCATTAAGAAGCAGGCATTTCACTATGTGAGTATCATTATGAGTAACCTTGAAAACCAAGAGCCAAATTTCAATTTTTAAAACTTAATTATTCATCTACAATATCGGCAAATTCTGCCCCTAAAATCCGTGCTAAATCTTGCGGATTTATCCCAATATCAAGCCCCCTTTTCCCACCGCTTACATACATTTTTTCAAGCTGGCTTGCACTAATACAAATTACTGTTTTTAAGCGCTTTTTCTGACCAATAGGACTAATACCACCGACCATATAACCCGTTAAGCGTTCAGCATGTTTAGGATCTGCTATTTGCAGCTTTTTGCAACCTAAAGCTGCTGCTACTTTCTTCAGATTTAACTGATAATGTACAGGTAGAATTGCGACAAAATATTGTTTCTCATCGGTTACCAATAAGGTTTTAAAAACTTCTGCAACAGCAAGCCCTAGCTTTTCGGCTGCTTCCAGACCAAAACTTTTGGCCTGTGGATCATGCTCATATTCATGGATGCTATATGGGATTTTTTGTGATTTAAGCAGTTTACAGGCTGGTGTCATGGTATTTTTTGAAAAAATAAAACTTAATTATAGCGCTACTCCAGGCCTAGCTTGAAGTGCATGAATAATGTCTTAGTATATTTTGCTTTAAATACAAGCAATAAACTAAAGGAGAAAGTCTTTAACCACTATATAGCAATGTATAAGAAGCTGGCATCACCTGATATTTTGCACATTTCTGCCACTTGAAAAACGCCGATATTTTATACTTCCACACTATCAAACTGATCAGTTGAGTCAATTGCCGAACCTGGTTTACTTGATTATCAGTGCCATATATCAGCACTAAATGACTGCCTTTTTAATTTTTTAAAAGTTTTAAGCTCTCTACAAAGATTTCTGTTTCAAAAACCTTTTCTAGATTTTGCGTTTATAAAATTTCAGGAAATATAAGTAAAATATAACTTTCCCTCAGCATGCTCAACACCACCAAGTAAGAATTATTATCAGATAAAACAACTAGTTTTCTTTATTTTCTTAAACTTAACTGGTTGACATAAAGCGTTAAGAATAGGATGCTGTTTAAAATTTTTAACAACGACTCAGTTTATAAAACCTCAGTGGTTTAGAACTGGCCTAGATTTAAAATCAACCCTGAATTTTTAAGCCAAAAAATTTTAAGAACTTGATCAATACAACGCTTGAGTCCATGAATAAGATTGTATGAAGACAAGATTACACAAACAATATTAACTGTTTTTGCCAATCAGGTTTACAATAAAAAAAATGAAGATTGACCTAGATTTGTAAGTTTTTAACATTGTCAAATCCTTGCAAAGTTTTCATTATATGCCCACTGTTCGGCACACACTTTCTACGTCAATTCAAAGAAATTATAAAAAAAATGTGGGAAATCATGCCATAATAGACAAATTTTGCAGTGATCTTGCAAACTTGTCCTGATACTTTTCAATTGGAGCACGTTAGATGAATTCGACCATTCTGGTTATTCACGGACCGAATTTAAATTTGCTAGGAAAGCGCGAACCGGAAGTTTACGGTCATCTAACATTAGACGATATTAACCAGCAACTGGTGGCTCAGGCTCAATCAGCTACTTTACAACTCGACACCTTCCAGAGCAACTGGGAAGGTGCCATTGTTGACCGAATTCACCAAGCTCAACAAGATAATGTCGAATATATCATTATTAATCCGGCTGCCTTGACGCATACGTCTGTTGCCGTGCGTGACGCCCTTCTGGGTGTGGCGATCCCTTTTATTGAGGTGCACCTGTCTAACGTCCACGCGCGTGAGGCATTTCGACACCATTCTTACCTCTCCGATAAAGCAGTCGGAGTGATCTGTGGCTTGGGTGCTAAAGGCTATACAGCTGCACTCGACTATGTCATTGAAAAAATACAATCTTCTAAGCAATCTTAATTAGGAATACTGTCTCATGGATATCCGTAAAATCAAGAAACTCATCGAGTTGATGATTGAATCTGACTTACAGGCGCTCGAAGTTAAAGAAGGTGATCAGTCGATTGCTTTAACTCGTCGCAGTCCAGTGGTTGCAGCAGCTGTTCCTGCAATGCCTGCCCCGGCGGCTGATGTTGTTCCGGTGACCAAATCTCCTCGTGGTGCAGTCGAAACCTCTCCAATGGTTGGCGTGTTCTATGCAGCTCCTAGCCCAGGCGAAGCACCTTTTGTCAAAATCGGTCAAACTGTATCTGCGGGTGAAACGCTGGGTATTATTGAAGCCATGAAAATCATGAACCCGATTGAAGCAACACAAAGCGGTGTGATTGAAGAAATTCTGGTAAAAAATGGTGAAGTGATTCAATTTGGCCAGCCACTTTTCCGTTACCGCGCTTAATCACCTCGGGGATTTATAATGTTGCAAAAAGTTTTAATTGCAAACCGTGGTGAAATTGCCTTGCGCATCACACGGGCTTGTAGAACTTTAGGAATTAAGACCGTCGGTGTCTATTCAGATGCAGACAAGGATCTGATGCATTTACGTTTCTGTGATGAAGCCGTATGTATAGGTCCAGGTGCAAGTAGCGATAGCTACCTGAATATTCCTGCGATTATTACTGCTGCGGAAATTACTGGCGCGGATGCGATCCATCCTGGTTATGGTTTTCTGGCTGAAAATGCTGAATTTGCAGAAATCGTTGAAAGTTCTGGTTTTATTTTTATCGGTCCACGTCCTGAACATATCCGCTTAATGGGTAATAAAGTATCAGCCATTACAGCAATGCGTAAAGCAGGTGTACCAACGGTTCCCGGCTCTGCTCATGCAGTGACTCCACAAAATGCGCTGGCTGAAGCCAAAGAAATCGGCTTCCCGCTGATTGTTAAGGCAGCATCTGGTGGTGGTGGTCGTGGTATGCGTATTGTAGAGCGTGTCGATACCCTACTGGAATCTGTACAGGCTGCGCAGCGTGATGCTGAAATGTGGTTTGGTGATGATACGGTTTATATGGAACGTTTCCTGCAAAAACCGCGTCACGTCGAGATTCAGGTCTTGGGTGATGGGAATGGACATGCAGTTCATCTGTATGATCGTGACTGTTCATTACAACGCCGTCATCAAAAGGTTCTGGAAGAAGCTCCAGCACCTAACCTGCCAGAACAGGCACGTGCTGACATTCTGGAAGCCTGTGTCAATGCCTGCAAGATGATGCAATACCGTGGTGCAGGTACATTCGAATTCTTGTTTGAAGAAGGCGAATTCTTCTTTATTGAAATGAATACCCGCGTTCAGGTTGAGCATCCTGTGACTGAAATGGTGACAGGGATTGATATAATCGAGCAGCAGCTTCGAATCGCGGCTGGTCTTGGCCTCGATATTCAACAAGAAGATGTGCAGGTAAAAGGCCATGCGATTGAATGTCGTATTAATGCCGAAGATCCTTCAACCTTTATGCCTTCTCCAGGCAAGATTGAAACCTTCTATGCCCCAGGAGGCGCCGGTATCCGTTTAGATTCGCATATCTATCCAGGTTATAGTATTCCGCCCTACTATGATTCCATGATTGCCAAGCTGATTGCACATGGTAAAGATCGTGAAACATCATTGGCACGAATGAAAAATGCACTTGAAGAAATGATTCTGACTGGTATCAAGACCAATATTCCTTTGCATAAGGATTTGATTTTGCAAGATAAGAATTTCTCTGAGCAGGCAATGGATATTCATTATCTGGAAAAGCATTTGCTTAAGCAACTTGAAGGTGCAGAAGAAAAAGAAGCTGCTTCTTGATCTGTAAAGACCTATTAAAAAACCGCTGAAATTCAGCGGTTTTTTATTTTCTTATGGCAAAACCCGTCTTAATACGGCGAAACACTGTTCTGCTTTTTCATTGGCACAGAAATTGATGGTATAGGGATTTTTCCATTGTACAAAATATTGTGAAACTTCCCCGGACTGATCCACCTGGTTACCGGAACAGTCCTTTTCATTATTGTCATAACGTACCTGCAAGATTAAAGCCGGAATCTGTTCTGCAGGATTCTGGGCAGGCTGATAATCGTAAAGTCCTGAAGTCCACTCCTCTCCACTTTTAATAATCACGCTATTATTTGATTTAAAATTATAATATTCGATACATTTTTTATTTTTTGGAATTTCCATTCCCCATAACCCCACAATTTCGGGACGGGTATTGACTGTAAAAGTATTCGGAATTTCAGCGGATTTGATCGTCGTATCAGAGGCACTTTTATTCTCTGTTGCCATTAGCCAAGGTGAGGTCATGAGTAAGGCAAGGCTAAGACATATTTTTTTCATATTCACCAATATCATTTGAATAAATTTGTTCTAAGTTATCATATTTTAAGGAGATCGTATCTGAGTAAATCAAATAACAGGACCTAAGATACGAAAAATAAATTATTACCACGTTAACCAAAAATATAGATCTCTTTTCTTGTCTTTTTTGTATCTATTTTGTATGGATGATTTTAGAAAGACACGTGGGTTTTCGATCTATATTCAGTGATAAAACAGTTATTTAATCAAGCAACTACAATTAACAAAAGCTTATAAGGTTGGGCGGCCGTTATGATTTCACACTCAGGCTTGTAGTAGATATTTTCAAGGCAGATTTAATTAATTGAGTGTAAAGGAAGTCATTAGAGTATGAGGAAACCCCTGTAATCGTACAGACCGACTAAATTATATAAGCACATAACTCAATAAAGCCCCATGTTCTCCATCAAATGATAGAGTTTTATAGAGGCTGCTCTCTAAGCGTTAGCCTTAGTTCAGACACATTCCAATCATAATCAAGTGGGCTTGCATCCGCAATTGAAATGTTCTACAACCTTGAGACGCAACAAAAATTGAAGGAACACTATGAAATTTGAAGAATATTTACAATATGATGGTCTAGGGCTGGCCGAACTGGTTGCAAAGAAGCAGGTACATTCAAGTGAACTTTTGTCGATTGCACTGGAACGCAGTGCAGCAGTTAATCCCCTCTTAAATGCCATTATCATTCCCATGCATGAACATGCATTACAACGGACTCAGCACAAGCTGACAGGGCCTTTTGCTGGTGTGCCATTTCTGGTTAAGGACCTGTTCCAGGAATATGCAGGCTACCCAACGTCTTATGGCTGTCAGGGTATGAAACGTACTGGCTATATTGCCGATACCAATGCTGAAATTGTCAACCGCTGGGAAAAGGCCGGTATTGTCACCTTTGGCCGCACCAATACTCCCGAATTTGGCATTAAAGGGATTACCGAACCCGATGCCTGGGGAAGCTGTAAAAACCCATGGAATCTAAAACATAATAGCGGTGGCTCATCTGGAGGGTCGGCCTCTGCCGTGGCTGCCGGTATAGTCCCTATTGCTGGTGCTGGTGATGGTGGCGGCTCTATTCGTATTCCTGCTTCATATTGTGGTTTATTTGGTTTAAAACCAAGTCGTGGCCGTACTCCGTGGGGGCCGCAAATGAGTGAGGCCATGCATGGGGCAGCGATTCAGCATGTGCTCACCAAAACTGTACGCGATAGTGCGGCCATGCTGGATGCAACGCATGGCGAAGATCATAGTTCACTTTTCAAAATCCAGACTCCGCAGCAACCTTATCTGGAAGCCATCCAGCATCCACCCAAAAAACTGAGAATCGCTTTTAATACCCGTTCTACTATTGGTACTAGAGTTTCCCAGGATGCGATTCAGGCAATTGAACAAACAGCCCGCTTACTCGAATCGCTGGGTCATGAAGTCGTAGAAGATCAGCCGAATATTGATGGTATGCAATTGGCCAGAGATTTTATTACCACCTGGTTTAGTCAGTTCTCTTATATGCTGGATGAGATTCAAAAAAGTTATCCCTCCAAAACTGGTGATTTTGAACTGGACTCTTTGGCACTCGCAGCCTTTGGAGCCAAAACTACCGCCTTGGAATATATTCATAATTTAAATAACTGGGGACAATATGCGACTCAAATGAATCATTTCTTTGAACGTTATGATCTTTATTTGACACCTGCTACAGCGAGTGTCGCTCCTCAAAATGGCGAAGTAAAAATTCCGGGGTGGCAAAAACCCCTATTAAAGGCGCTCTTAGGCATGAAGAAAGCGCATTTGCTGGCACAAGGCAAACTGGTAGATCAGATTGTAAAAGAAAACTTGAAATGGGTTCCTTTTACCCAGCTGGCGAATATCACCGGACTGCCGGCTATGTCTGTACCTTTGTACTGGAATAAACAGAACTTGCCGCTCGGCTCACAGTTTATTGCACCTTTTGCTCGTGAAGATTTACTTTTGCAACTTGCAGCACAATTAGAGCAGGCACAGCCCTGGTTTGATCAATATGCCAAAATTCGTCTTTAAAGTGATTTAACTGTTTGAAGATGGTAATTCAACTTTGTTAGGTAAGCCCCCTAGCAGCAGAAAACCTAGCAAAGTTGAGGCTGCAGCTGCAAAAAAGATGATATCTCCGCCTAATTGATCCCAATAATGGCCTGCTAGAATGCTTCCTGTCGCCACACCGATTCCCCACATAGTGCTATAAAGTGCCTGCCCACGGCCCTGCTGCCCGGCAGAGAAATTCTGAAAAATGACTCGCATGGCAATCATGTGAAATAGACCAAAACTTAAAGCATGAATCGTTTGTGTCAAGAATTGTGCAACAAAGGAGGATGGAAATAAACCGACCACTAACCACCTTAGTCCGGTCGTTAACAGGCAAAGCATGATTAGATGCCGCCATGACCAGCGACTGAGAAAGAAGGTGGCATAAGCAAACATGATAATTTCTGCAATTACACCCACTGACCAGAGCAATCCGATCTGGCTGGTACTAAATCCGGCCTGACTCAGATAATTGCTATAAAAACTGTAAAATGGCGCATGTGAGAACAGCATAATTAATTCTATGAGAAAGAAACTATAAACCACTGGCCGTTTAAATATTGGCCAGATGGTATCCAGTTTTTTCTGTGCCACCGGCGCTGCCGTCGGTTCTTTAATACTAAATGACCAAAGAAAAGTTATAAATGAAATACATAATAAAAGGACTGGCAGCATACTGATCGGAATTACTTCAAATACAGCCCCCAAGCCAAAGACGCCGACGATGAAGCCAATAGATCCCCATTTACGGACTTTACCGTAGAGCTCTGCTCTCTTTTCACCTAGCCAGAATAAGGTTACGCCTTCAAACTGTGCCAGAATCGCATTCTGGAAAAAGCTGAAAATAAGCATGAGTAAGGCAACGGATTGAAAGTTATTGGGAATAAGAAAAATCATGAACCAGATACAGGCTTCCATCCAAGTAGCAATACGAACCAATAACATGCGCTTGCCTGACTTGTCCGCGAGCCATCCCCAAATTAAAGGGGCAAAGAAACGGGTAACAATTGCAATAGAAGACAAGATACCTATTTCCTGGTAATTAAACCCCTGATCTTCCAGATAAAGGCTCCAGAATGGCATGAATGCCCCCACAACTGCATAATAGAAAAAATAGAATCCTCCTAGTCTGGTGCTGATTGCAAGCGCTTGCATTAGATTAAATATCCATGTATTTTCAAAAACTTAAACACTTTCATTATTACATCATATTGCATTCAATTTGACTTTATTGCACTTCAATAGTCTACAAAATTTATTTTTTGTAGACTGCTTATTTAATTTACTGATTTATAGGCTGGAATTTTAGCACAATACAGTTATCATGCTTGACGACAAACCTATTAGATCGAATAGGTAATAATAAAAATGAGAATAAGTAGCACGCCGGGAAATAATCGTGATTCCAGTCCCTGCAGTGATTGCGACTGCTCGTTAAGCATCCACCATTTGTGTCTCGTTCGACATTGTGCCCCCTTAAAATCGGCAATAAAAAACTCCCGAAGGAGATCTTACTTAAAAATTAGACGTAAAATTTATAAAGCAAGTTTTCTGCCCTTTCTTCACTGGAAAGAATGTAAATTTAGGCTTGTATTTTTCATCACGGCTAAGCTCCAGCATTGTGGAGCTAACATCCTTAATCTCAAACACTTCAGCCACGCTTTTAGCTTTTATTATTTCATCATCTTCACTGAGCGTATATACATCAAGCTCAGGGCTTAACTTTTGAAGTTCTTTCGATTAAGTCTTTTATTTTCATTTAATATCACGTGATTATTTTTGGCATTTTAGAATAATTTATTACGCAAGCCATCTCAACAGACTACTTCAAATCATCTGGCACATATTTTTTAGTATTATTTTAAGCAAACAGACACTGTACAGATTAGGTATCTACTAAATATAAATTAAATTCATTGACTATTTAAATAGTGAGATGGATCAATATGATCGAGTGTTTACTAAAAAACCTTTGAAATATAAATAAGATATAAACATTTTAATCGTACATATACCTACAAATGCATCCCTAAGCTACCTCATTGTAACTGCTTCTACTGTGCCATTCTTACTAGGTCGAATCTTCGGCAAACAAAATTGAGAAAACTATGTTAGTTAATACAAATACCGCTCAAAAAGCGTCTTTCAATCAATTTTCAAATAACGCTACTGACAACAAGCCTAAATCAGACAACCAGATACAGAAGCCCGCACAAGATAAGCCTGATCAAGATGATACAAACCCTACGAAAGAGCAGCATGATCAAAAAGAAAATGCAGACAAAAAATAAATCATAGCTCAATATCTTGATTAGCAAGAAAAGCCTATCTACCTGATGGGCTTTTTGGAATTCAAAATATCTGTTACGCTGTACATTACCTCAAATAATATGGCATTACGCATATAACGCCACACATAAATTATTATCCACTCTTTCAGCTTAATCATAATTCCGTCAATTGCTAGTAACTCATTTTGTATTAATTCAGACCGTTTGAGATTCTGATACTTGGACAGCTCAGCACTGCAAAATTCTAAGCCTTATTTAGCTTATACTTCTTCTGCCATAAGCATCTCATCAATAAGAAAAGAAAAAACCCGCTAATAATGTATATTTAGTGGGATTTTATATGCAGTAATCCGTCCAGTGAATTTAAGAAATAAAAAAACCTGCACTTTGGGGAAAATGCAGGCTATAAACTGAAATTAAGTAAAAGTGTGGAGAATTACTTAATGTTGAGTAATTTACTATGAATTACTTTACTTTTCAACAATTCTTGATGAATTTCAACTTTTTATCATCAACTGTATGCTAAATCTCAGTCACATTATATAAACCGAATAAGCAAAATGGGAATTAGAGCATATTTTCCAGATATTAAAAGCCCCACTAAGAAGTGGGGATCATTACCAATTTTGAGAAATGAATGCTTATTTATTCCCGGTACTAGCTGTGAATAACTTCTAACTCAAAACCGTTATCAATCATTTTATTAATACTGGGTATCAATGCGTCTATCCATTCTCCCTCACTCCAAACCTTTAAGACTCCATTTTCCTCCTTATAATAGGCATGAGTGAAAAATGAGATATGATGAATAACCTGTGTTCCATTTGGTATATTTTTCATACAAACCTCCAGTTTTTTTGTTGTAATTTTAATCTATCAGAATCTTATGTTTTTTAAGTATAGAAGCTTGTATCAATTCACTATTAAATGTGACTTTTCAAACAATGTATTAACCTATGTTATAAGAAGACGATTCCTTTAATTGTCAGTTTATTTTTACTTAAGCCGTTGTGAGTTAAGTTTTAATATATTTTTGGTTTCATGAACATCATCCAATAAAAAACCATCCGAAGATGGTTTTTTTATTCAGCCTTGAGCTATTAGCCGCAAGATGCTTGAACAATAATTTTAGTTTGTGGATCAGTGACTACTGTAACTCGATCTGAACGGTAATCTAAAGTTACTGGCTGACCTGGTGCCACCATTCGTACAGTTTCAGCTTTAGTTTTAGCTTTAATGACTGCTTCAGATAAACCAGTTTGTCCAACCAGCTTCGTTGCCTCATCCGCTATACAGCTAGTCATCGTATTTGGTGGTTGAGAAGGCATCTGTTCAGGATTATTTGCACATGCTGTCAATACAACTGCAGCTAAAATTAAAGATAAATTCTGGATAATTTTCATAAACTTTTGTCTTATCAAGATAAAAACATAATCATACCGAATACGATAGCTTTAACTACAGGCTTAACTACAATCTCTATACATTTTACTCAAACTGAATATTTAAAAAAAGTATTGCTCTCTTAAAGTGAAAATCTGGAAATTTCCATACAGATTTAATATTCACCACCCATAAGAAAAGAAAAAACCCACCAATAATGCATATTTAACGGGGTTTTATATACAAACTATGTTTGGCAAATTAAATATCATTAATACTCTACAGTAATTACAAATGTATTCTCATCTTCTAAATGAGTTTTGAAATTAAAAGCATGTTTGTGAAAGTATTCATTCAATTGCAAAATAGTGCCCTTATCAACAGTATTAAAAGGAACTTTTAAATGAATTGGATTTTCCTTACGCTTAGCAATAACCTCATGGAGTTTAATAAATAATTCTTCGTATTTACTTGTCGTAATATTGGCCATTTTGGTCACCAGTGATTACCAAAAATATAATTATAGCTAAGATACCAAACCCTATTGTAGGGTTAATTTTATACCTCAAGGAATACCCGGTTTTTCCACACAGTTCCGATATTCTTTTTTGTTATCGCTAATCTCAGTCACATCATGCAGGCTGAATAAGCAAAATGTGAACGGGAGCATGACTTTTCGCCTGGCAATAATAAATCTCCAGAAGGAGATTTATTGAGTTAATCCAGCTATTTGAGTTCTGAATCTTCAAAATTTTCAGGGAGATTTAAATTGATTTTAAAATTTGTAGTTTGATTAATATTACCCCAGTCTCCGTAAATCAGTGCTTTAACTTCAATTCCGGTATCTTCATATAGGCGCTTATCCTTTAAAATTTTGAGAAACTTTTCAGCATCTACGTCACTTAGATAACCGACTTGAATACCACCGACAACCACCATAATCGCATAGGTATATTCTGTATTTGTGGTATCCATAATCAAGAGAGCATTAACCACTTTACTCACAGAGTTATCAAGTTGAGGGCCAACTATTTCAATTATAGGGTGCTGAAATTCAATTGCACTGGAAATTTTATGACCAAATTTATTTTTAGTCATTTCTTTAAACTTTCCACCGGACTTATGTTGGCTGGGTTTCACCATTACAAAGAATGTGATTAAAACAATAATCACAAGAAGAACTAGGCCCATGACTCATACTCTTCACATGGGAAAGATAACAACACCCTAACACAAAAGGATCTATATTCTTTAAGTTTTATTGGGTTTTAAACTCTCATAACAATTTATTTAACTCAGAAGACAGCCAGTCAATAAACTGCTCTTTATCATCTATTTCCGGTATATCAAATACCCAATAATATTTAGATCCGAGCCTGCATTTAAATATTACAGTTAAGGTATTGATTTCAATATAGGCATCTTCTCCCCTGAGCTCTGCAAATGATCGTAGAGTTATTGAAAAAAACTTCAGCTTATTGACTATTTCATATTTTGATGGCTCATACTCCTTTAAGGCTTCATCATAAATAAAGGCAAAGATCTCTGGAACCATAGCAATGTCCAGTGGCTTAACTTCAATTAATAATGAAGATAAATCAACCCTTAGCATTACGGTGTACAACAAATGTATTGCCACTTATTTTCATTTTTAAAAGATTATAAATGCACAAAAGCCCACCGTACGGCGAGCTTTTTATTAAATCGAGAAGTTTAAAACCCGACTAGGCTTTAAAACCTGCCAACATAACTTTACTTACTACTTCATCAAAGTCTGGCTTTGAAAGAGTTGGCCTGCTATTTCTTATAGCTTTATAGGAAAAACTTGCTGCAAACCCCACACAAACCACAGTTAACAACTTCATTATTGCTTACCTCATGTATTGGGAAGATTTGATTTAAAATTATCATTTCTATCTGTAGTCTTTCAATTCACTTTAGAGTGATTTGTGTATTACACCTAAAACAATATGTAATAAAAAGGCTCACCCTTTGGCATTCACAATCACCAGCTGCCACAAGCCATTAGAGGCAACGAATACTGCTAAATCTGGCGTTGATCCAGTGGTCAAAGCTCAATTTGAAAAATCAGATGCTCAAATTGGTGAATACTTAAAGTTTCTGGATGACTCTAAAGCCCTCTTCAACAGAGAAATACAAAATCCTCTGCAAAGACTGTTCTGCTGAATACAAAAAACAACTGCGTATCTGCTCTATTGAAAATTCAGCCTGATGATTACCCCAAGCTAAGCCCCGCTTAAAGACATTAAAGTCATAAGGGGAAGACTATAAGGCAAGTTAAATATCCCCTATAGGTAAATTCAGATAAGAATTCCTCCTCCTCATCGCAGTATTTTTTATGTCATCCAAATGTAAATAAATCTTTATATTTCTATCCAACTAATTAACATGTTTATACTTATGATTTAGAACGAAAAGGTTTGTTCAATATGAAATATATAATTGGTGCTTCACTTCTTGCTTTGGCACTGGCCGGCTGCAATTCATCTCCTACCCAACCTACAGAATCAACGCCTCCTGTAGAAAGCACACCAAGTACTCCGGCTGAAACCCAAGTAATTAACTTTGTTGGACCAATGGATCTAACGATTCAGCTTAAGTCATCTGACAATTTTGAAACAGCAGAAATGACTGATAATTCAGGCAAAGTTCATCATTTGAAGCAAACTGTAGCGGCCAGTGGTGTACGTTTAGCGAATGACCAAGGTGTATCTATTCACTTTAAGCGTGGCGAAGGTGTAGTAGAGTTAGTTAAAGGTAAGCCAATTAACATTACTGAATACAAAAAATAGGATTCTTACTTTAAAAACCCATCTTAAGATGGGTTTTATTTTAGCTATGACCCAAGACAAAATACCCCTCAGGCAACCTGCATAAGAAACTTGCCCCTCCATCTATATGATTTTTTATGTAAAGCGTAAGGTTCAAAATAACGTCTGTAATAATCAGTATAAGCCCTATAATTATTAGAAATAATGCTATGTGGTCTGCTCCTTGAGTGTTGTTCATTTTATGTTGTCTGATCTGCTATGAATACTTTTTTTCTTTAGACTTTTAAAGCTGTATTTTTATTCATGATTTCTATATACAATTATATTCAAGTATTTGAAATTACTTCCTAGATATAGTGAATCTTTATGATAAATCATGCTGGTTTTAAAAGCTTTGAGGAAGCAGGTCAAACGGTTTTAAAATACCTGCACACTCGCTTTGGCTTCAATTTATGGATGATCACCCGCACTGAAGGTGATGACTGGATCGTTCTGCAAAGTGAAGATAATGGCTATGGCATTAAACCAGGGCAAGTGTTTCGTTGGGCTGATTCCTTTTGCTCCCAAATGGTACAAGGTAAAGCTCCCCGCATTGCCCCCTACTCACCTGCTATTCCACTATACCGTCAGGCCGCAATAAACAAGCTGGTAGATATACAAGCATATGTAGGCCAGCCGCTTGTAAAAGAAGATGGTTCACTTTTTGGCACACTTTGTGCTATTGATCCACAACCCAAGTCAGAAATGCTTATTGAAGAGGCAGCGATTTTTGAACTATTAGCACAGATGCTGAGTTATATCTTACAAACTGAATTAAGAGAGACACAACAAATACGTAAAGCTGAACATTTTGAAGCTGAGGCCCTTAGTGATTCACTTACTGGTCTGTTTAACCGTCGTGCATGGGACAAACTGCTTGAATTAGAAGAAGAGCGCTGCAAACAATATGGCCATCCTACTGCTATATTAATGATTGATCTTAATGACCTCAAAATTACCAATGATTCTTTAGGACATGCGGCAGGTGATGAACTCATTCAAAGAATGGCTTTAACCTTAAAAGATAATATACGCAGTAATGATATTGTTGCTCGCTTAGGTGGTGATGAGTTTGCAGTACTGAGTATAGAAACCGATTTAGAGAATGCTGAGAAGCTGGTATTAAGAATTCAGCATGCGTTGGTACAAGCTGGTATTAGTGCCGCAATTGGTTTGGCAATGCGAAATCCCCAATCTGGATTATCAGCAGCTGTTTTAGAAGCTGATGAAAAGATGTATCAAGACAAGGTCTTAATCAAATCAAATAGAATGGGTTAAAAAAACCGCCTTACGCGGCCTGAGATTTTAAAAAGCTGCAACCAAAGTGGCACTTGGGCCGGGTGGAGAAAGTATGAAAGCTTTTAATTGTTATCAATGATCGCAACATATCTGATGAAGAGTAGTATTTGTGAATGATGTCCTTATGCAGGTGAAGCTTTTTGCTGATCTCCGATACAGTTGGAACTTATCCAATACTCCATTTTTAGTCATTTCAAATAGGTTTCGAATTGAACTAAGGTAAATAAAGGTCAAAGTATTCTCTATACTGGCAAATGGTTTTAGGTTTAATATGTATTAGTTCAGACTTGATCGTACATTCTTCTTGAAAAAGAGAAAGTTACCCGTTTTGATAAAGGTGTCGAAATCTTAATCAAACAAAGG
>NZ_JAMXYB010000033.1:0-29437 GCF_024129495.1 Acinetobacter sp. S4400-12
GTGAGATTGTGATCAATGAGCGCAATGAAACCAGCATGAAAGGTGTGTTTGCTGCGGGTGACTGTACTACAGTTCCCTACAAGCAGATTATTATTGCCACTGGTGAAGGTGCAAAAGCCTCGTTGTCTGCTTTCGATTACATGATACGCTCAGGACAATAAAGAAAATGGCACCAGGAATCCCCAAGTTCCCGGTGCCAGATCACGAACAATATTGTTATTGTTCTTTTTTATTGGAATTCTGGATGCTAACTCCAGAGTTCCTTTTTTTATCTTTTTATTATTGAATCAGCTGCATGTGTCCCCAAGCACATTGCGCTGTTTCTTATCTTTTTTGTTTTATAACCCTTCTTATTATGCTTTCCCCAAGGTGATCTGTATTAGGCATTAAACAGGTTTAAGCCCTTAAACTTTTGTAGCAACTGTTCCGCTGTTTCACGGTGTTCAGGATGTGGAATGATGCATTCAATTGGGCACACATCCACACAGGTCTGATGTTCGTAAAAACCGACACATTCGGTACAACGGTTGACATCAATTTCATAGACTTTGTCACCCTCATAAATCGCTTCATTCGGACATTCTGCTAAACACATATCGCAATTGATACATTTATCGGTAATCAGTAGTGCCATGCTTAACTCGCCCGATACGCCAGTGAAGAGGCTGAAATGTCTACAGTCGAACTGGGCAGATTACGGATGAGCAGGGCATATTGCATATTTACATCTGCTGGGGCCGGAATCTCGACGATATGACCTGAGCCTTTAGCATCTTCAATCAGATTACCTTTTTTGTCTTTCATCTCAGTTAAAGTAAAGGTAATGTTGCCTTGAGGAGTCATCAGCTCCAATGAATCACCCACCACAAAACGGTTCTTTACATCAATTTTGATGTAGTCGCCATTATGTTCCAGCACTTCGCCACAGAACTGCTGATGATCGAAACTGGATGAACCATTCTCATAGTTTTGATATTCGCTATGCACATGACGGCGCAGGAAACCTTCGGTATAACCACGATTCGCCAGGCCTTCAAGCTGAGTCATCAGTGATGGATCAAAGGGTTTGCCTGCCAGTGCATCATCAATCGCTTGACGATAAATCTGTGCAGTACGGGCGCAGTAGAAATAAGACTTGGTCCGACCTTCAATTTTTAAGGAATGTACACCAATTTTGGTGAGACGTTCGACATGTTGTACGGCACGCAGATCTTTGGAATTCATAAAGTAAGTGCCGTGTTCATCTTCTTCGGCGGCAAACATGTCTTCTTCGTTGCGCTGTAACAGCACTGGCTCATTGAACTGGTGTTGTGCCTGCAGATGTGCTGCGTCGGCATCTTTGGAGCAGCAGCCTGAATCCAGGTTTTTCACCGGAATGACATCGCCAGTTTCATCTTCCTTGGCATCGAGAACTTTATATTCCCAGCGGCAGGCATTGGTGCAGGCACCCTGATTGGCATCCCGTTTGTTCATGTAACCGGATAACATGCAGCGTCCTGAATAGGCCATGCATAATGCCCCATGAACGAAAACTTCAATTTCCATATCCGGCACTTGCTGTTTGATTTCTGAGATTTCTTCAATGGACAGTTCACGTGACAGAATGACACGGGTGAGTCCCATCATCTTCCAGAATTTGACGGTTGCCCAGTTCACGGCATTGGCCTGCACAGACAGGTGAATATCCATATGCGGAAAATGTTCCCGTACCAGCATGATCAGACCGGGATCCGACATGATCAGAGCATCTGGCTGCATGGCTACGACAGGTTCCAGGTCGCGGATAAAATTTTTTAGTTTAGAATTGTGAGGCTGGATATTGACCACCACATAAAATTTCTTACCCAGTTCATGGGCTTCTCGAATGCCAATCGCAAGATTGTCATGATCAAATTCATTGTTACGAACACGCAGACTATAACGCGGCTGTCCTGCATAGACTGCATCTGCACCATAAGCAAAAGCGTAGCACATATTTTTGAGTGAGCCAGCAGGTGAGAGAAGTTCTGTAACGGTCGTGATGCTCATGCTTGATCAAAAGACATAGAAAAAGTATGGCTTTATTCTAATCATCTAAAAACAGGATTCAACCTAGTAAATAACTCGGAATTGGCCAATGGTGCTTAAATTTTGAGCTAAATATACAGCAGTCATTACCTTAAAAATGGAAAGTAAATTCAGTTAGCTTCACCTGCTTCCAGCATTTTTAGAATCTGGCAATGGTCGATAGTGGTCGGGGTGTTACAGCTTTCCCGCAGTGCCTTTAATTGCTGTTTAAATATATATAACTCTTTAATTTTGTTAGAAACATCTGAGAGATGCCGGTCGATAAGCTGATTGACTGCACAGCAGTCCTGATCCGGATTTTGTTCTAGTTGAATCAGATGTTCAATCTCTTTTAGGGACATACCTAAGGCACGACAACGCTTGATAAAAATTAAGCGTTTAAGAGCATCTTCCGTATAATAACGATACTGATTGCTTGCTCGAAAATTCGGCTGAATCAGGCCTTTTTTTTCATAAAAGCGGACAGTGTCGGTGCTGAAACCGGCTTTTTGGGCGACTTCTGAAATTAAATATAAAGACATTTTTATTCCGGGCTTGACCTTGGAGTTACTCCATAGTTTCTAATTAATCTAACCTATTTTTTTAGATAAAAACACTGGAGATTATAATGGCCTGTAGTTGTAGTCATGAACCTGCTCCTCCCAAGCCCAACAGCAAATTTAGAACGGCATTGTGGATTGCCCTGTTCATTAACCTTGCCATGTTCGTGGTGGAGCTGATAGGTGGGACCTATGCACATTCATCGGCATTATGGGCAGACGCGCTGGACTTTTTTGGAGATGCAGTCAATTACGGCATTTCACTTGCGGTATTAGGTGCAAGTCTGTATTGGCGTGCAACCGTCGCGCTGCTAAAAGGGGTGACCATGGCCTTATTTGGTATTGTCGTGATTGGCAAGGTGATTTATGCCTATCTTCAGGGTATTCCGCCTGAAGCCATTACGATGGGTGTAATTGGAGTGGCCGCCTTGATTGCCAATGTCACTACCGCAGTAATTCTCTATGCCTTTCGTGATGGGGACTCCAATATGAAATCAGTCTGGCTGTGTAGCCGAAATGATGCGATTGGTAATGTCGCGGTGATTCTGGCTGCAATTGGGGTATTGGGTACAGGCAGTTTATGGCCGGATATCATTGTGGCAGTCATTATGGCCAGTTTAGGATTAACTGCAGGCTATCAGATCGTTAAACAAGCGATCAATGAAAGAAAAAATTATACAGTGGTTTAATCTGTATGAAAAAACCGAGCTAAACAGCTCGGTTTTTTTGAGTATGCTTCTAAAGAATCGAAATCTTATTTTTCCACAAAAGCACGTTCAATTACGTAATCGCCTAGAACACCCATACGAGGAGATTCTTTTAAGCCATGCTGGTCTAGCAGTGCGGCAACATCATCAAGGAAGGCCGGGCTACCGCAAAGCATCGCACGGTCAGTTTCAGGATTGAAACGTGGTAGCCCGATTTTTTCAAACAGCTCACCGCTTTCAATCGCAGTCGTTACGCGGCCCTGGTTCGGATATTCTTCACGGGTTACGGTTGGGTAATAAACCAGTTTTTCACGAATACCCAGCTCTTCAAAGAACTCATGGTTCGGAAGTTCGTTCAGAATCAGGTCCTGATAAGCCAGTTCAGAAATGAAGCGCGTTCCGTGAACCACGATAACTTTTTCAAAACGCTCATACGTTTCAGGATCGCGAATCGTTGCCAGGAACGGTGCAAGCCCTGTACCCGAAGAAAGCAGATACAGGTTTTTACCCGGGTTCAGGTCATCCAGAACCAGTGTACCTGTCGGCTTTTTAGACACCAGGATCTCATCTCCCACTTTTACTTTTTGCAGGATCGAAGTCAGCGGGCCATCAGGTACTTTAATAGAGAAAAACTCTAATTCTTCTTCATAATTTGCGCTTGCAATCGAATATGCACGCATTAACGGCTTGCCGTTCATTTCAAGGCCGATCATCACAAACTGACCGTTTTTAAAACGCAGTGCAGTGTCGCGAGTCGTTTTAAAAGAGAATAAAGTATCATTCCAGTGGTGGACGTGAGTAATCTTTTCGACGTTAAAAGCAGCCATTAAAGGTCTCAATAAATTATCAAATTAGAACAGCTTGCTATTCTAATCTAAAATCATTCTCGATAAACTGAATATATTTAATTGAGCTTATCAGAAAAAGTTATTATGACTGGGTTGAAAATGCCGATTATTGGCTATATGCGTTCTCCTTACAAAGAAAAATTTGGTATTCCTCGTCAGCCTAATCTGGTTCAGGTGGAGAGTTATATTGAAATGACTGGCCCTTATAATGATCTGCTGGCATTTGAAGGAATTGACGCATTTAGTCATCTGTGGCTGGTCTGGCAGTTTCATGCGAACAAGAACCAGCAGCATAGCCAGTTTCGTCCGCAGGTACGGCCACCGCGTCTGGGAGGGAATAAAAAAATTGGGGTATTTGCGACCCGGAGCATGTATCGTCCTGCAGCGCTCGGTTTATCGGTTGTAAAACTGAAAGACGTGCAAAAAGTGGGTAAAAATGTCCGTGTGTATGTTACGGGTAGTGACCTGCTAGATGGGACGCCAATTATTGATATTAAGCCTTATATTCAATATTCGGATGCGTTGGTTGATGCGCAAAGTGGTTATGCCCAGGAAGAACCAGCCCGTAAAGTTGTGATCTGGAGTGATAAGGCAGAACAGCAAAAGCAGGCTTTACTGGCGGCTCAGAAAATCTTACCCCATACTTTTCAAGAGCTAGAGGAAGTATTATCTCTGGACCCAAGGCCCGCCTATCAGGATGATGAAGAACGGATGTATGGGATGAAGTTTGCTGACTTAGATGTGAAGTTTAACTTTCAGCAAAGCTGTATAGTCATACAGGAGCTATAAGCTCCTGTATGACTTAGAACCTAAACAATTGGTTCTCAATATCGAGTTTGTGGTGGTATATTAAAAAACCATCCACCACATCAAACCAATCAACACTGCCATATGCAGGATTTGTACCGGAACAAAATACAGGGCAAATTTAACGCCGCCAGTCAGCGCCGCATTGACCGATTTTGCCAGTGCATGGGCACCGAGTCCCAAAAGCAGAGCATAAATCAAGTGACTATTTGAAGGATCTCCCTGAACGGTGACACCAGCCATGGCAGCATGAATTTCAAACAGCGAGGCGAGCAAGGTGCCGGCCAGTAAGCCGGCATTTCCCAACAGCTGTTCCAGTCCATAAACTCCAGCCTGAATCAGGGTTAAAGTCACCGCAATAATTACTGCTTCCTTTAAGCTAAACATCCGGCTGTCCGAAGATTCCAGATTTGGACTCGGTTTAGCCTTGCGCAGTAATAAAAATGCACAGGCTGCCAGAATTGCCCCAGCGACCAAGGTAGGCAAGAACAGAATTCTCAGCCAGCTTAAGGATACACCCCCCACCACAACCAACAGTAGCACTAGGGTTGAGATACAGGACATCAGTGCGGCACCCGCATTCGATTTGGCATCCACTTTAGTTTTACGTACCTGTAAACCCAAATGCGCAATAGTCGCAGTACTAGAAACGAAGCCCGAAGCAATAGACGACAGCATCAAGGCATTTTTACTCGACAATAAGCGTTTGGCAATATGCGCAAGAGCCTGTACCACTAAGATCAAAGTCAACAGTCTTAAAATCAGATGCGGATTCAGGACTTCGCCCCATAAGGGCTTATCAGGTGTCAGCGGTAAAGCAATCAGAATGAGTGCCAGTAAAAGTATGCCATCTCTAAATTCAGCTTCGCTAATCCATTGTCCGGCAATATTATGCATGGAGTGTTTGGCCATCAGAATAATCGTGACCAAGACCGCCAGTCCTGCGGCCAGCGGAATATTCCACAGGCACATGGCCCCAATAAAATAGGTCATCATAAAGGCCAGTTCTGTGGTAATTCCGGGATCTTGCAGCTGGTTTCGAAGGGAAAACATGACCATTCCACCGACTAACAGGGCGCCTGTCAGACCAATATTCATGCCAAATAAAAAACACAGCGCACCCAACAAGGCACAGAGGACAAAAGAGCGTAATCCGGCAAAGCTGGGCTGTTGTTCACGCTGTTTATGCCGCTCACGTTCCAGGCCAATCAGCAAACCACAGCCAAGCGCCGAAGTGAGGATAGTCAGCAGTTCCTGAAAAGAACCGCTGCTATTGAGAGGCACCACACTAAAATCCATATTGGTCTCAGTCATTTAAAAGACGGTCTGTGTGAAATATAGGCGATAAACTAAACTATGAACAAGCAGGAAAAAATTATATTTTGAAATACTCAGCAGGCGTGAAGATGAATTGCTGTGAAAATCTGCCGCTCAACCATGACATGCAGACACAAAATGCGAAAAACAAGAAAAACTTGTTATAGTGAATACTGCTTTGGGGAGCAATAAAACATGAACTTTGATTTTGAAATTGATACAGGCTGGTGCTTAGACCAGTTATTAAAAGATGGCAAAATAACTGAACGCGACCGGATGCGGGTTCAGACCACCCATCGCCAGCGTGAACAGATTAAATGGCATCCTTTGCAATGGATTGCGCATTTTAATCTGGTCGATCAGTCTCATCCTCAAAGCACCCTTACACTAAACCGTCTATGTCAGTGGTTGGCAGAAAAAACCGGATTAATGTTCTATATCATCGATCCTTTAAAAGCGGACGTACAGGCATTGACCCATGTTATGTCACAGGAATATGCCCTGCGTAACCATATTCTGGCCGTTGAGATTCAGGCAGATAAAGTCCTGATTGCCACGGATCAGCCTTATAAAACTGAATGGGTGTCGAATCTCGAGCAGAATATTTCCCCGAAAAAAATACAACGGGTACTGCTAAATCCAGAACAGCTACAACGTTATATTACTGAATATTATCAGGTCAGTCGCGCAGTCAGCGGTTCACAGAAATCATCAGCCTATGACCGGGAAAATAAAGGCGTAGAAGCCTTATTACAGCTGGGCGATTCACAAAACCCGGATGCCAATGACCAGCATATTGTCAAACTGGTGGACTGGGTGCTGCAATTTGCCTTTGAACAGGGCGCCAGTGATATTCACATGGAACCGCGCAAAGATACGGGCAAGATTCGTTTTCGGATCGATGGTGTACTGCATACCATTTACAACATGCCGGCCAATACACTGACCGCGGTCATTTCCCGGATCAAGATTCTGGGCCGGATGAATGTGGCGGAAAAACGTAAACCACAAGATGGCCGCCTGAAAACCCGGACACCCAAAGGACAGGAAACTGAACTGCGTCTGTCAACTTTGCCGACGGCATTTGGTGAAAAACTGGTAATGCGTATTTTCGATCCGGAAGTGCTGGTCAGGAGTTTTCAGCAACTCGGTTTTGAAGGGCATTTGCTCAATGACTGGAATAATCTGACCAACCACAGTCATGGCATTATTCTGGTGACCGGGCCAACGGGTTCCGGTAAAACCACCACCTTATATTCAACCTTGAAGCAGCTGGCGACGGAGCAGGTGAATGTCTGCACCATTGAAGATCCGATCGAGATGCTGGAGCCGAGCTTTAACCAGATGCAGGTTAATAACGGCATCGATTTGGGGTTTGCGGACGGGGTGCGTGCACTGATGCGTCAGGACCCGGACATTATCATGGTCGGGGAGATTCGTGATCAGGACACTGCCAATATGGCGATTCAGGCGGCACTGACCGGTCACTTGGTGCTATCCACCTTGCATACCAATGATGCACCGTCGAGTCTGACCCGTTTGCACGATCTGGGGGTGCAACCCTTTCTGACTGCCGCAACGATCTTGGGTGTTCTCGCTCAACGTCTGGTACGAAAACTCTGCCCGCATTGCAAGCAGGAAAGCTTCCTGAATGAACAGGAATGGCAACATCTAGCCACGGATTATCCTTTGCCACGACCGGAATTTGTCTTTAAGGCGGTGGGCTGCGAAGAATGCCGGCATACCGGCTACAAAGGCCGTATCGGGATTTATGAGTTTATGCCATTGAGTCTGGCCACCAAACAGCTGATCGGGGCCGATGCGAACCTGAACCAGTTGCGTCAGCAGGCGAAAAAGGAAGGAGTAGAGCCGCTCAGAATTGCCGGGGCGCGTAAGATTCTGGAAGGTGTGACCACACTGGAAGAAGTCCTCAGAGTCGTGCCTTTAACTTAATTTTAAAAATGAAGCCATCTTAAGATTCAATTCATCTTCGGCTGTTTTAATAGCATCATCGAAATAAGGCAACTTTAAAGAGGTAACTGCAATGAAAATGATGATAAATACAGTTCTGGCAGCTGCATTGATGGGTTCTATTGCCACCGCTACGATAGCAAGTAGTGACACCGCTGTGAATCAGGCCGCTTTTGCTCAATCGACTACGGTCAAGCAGGCGCTGGCCATGAAAGATGACAGCAAGGTCCAGCTGAAAGGGTATGTAGTCAAAGCAGTCGGTGATGAAAAATACCAGTTCCGTGACAGCACCGGAACCATTACGGTTGAGATTGATGACGAACTTTGGCAGGGTAAACCAATTTCAGCCAAAACACCGGTAATCATCACCGGTGAAATTGACATTGATTATAAACCGGCCAAACGTGTTGAAATTGAGGTTGATCAGGTTCGTTTCTAATATCGCCTGATTTGCTGGAACCAGCTTGAACACAGCAACAAAAAACCACATGCAAGTTACCAAAAAGCATGTGGTTTTTTTGAGTCTGGAACTTTTTCAAGGCAAGATAGAACAAGGAAGCAAACGGAGCAAAGTATGCGTATTCTTTTGGCGGAAGATGACTCCTCTCAGGCAGACAGTATCCAGACCTGGCTGGAGATGGATGGCTATGTGATTGACCGGGTCGAGCGCGGTGATCATGCGATTCTGGCAATTGAGCAGCACCAGTATGACTGCATTTTACTGGATCGTGGTCTGCCGAATGCTACTGGAGACGACATTCTTAAAAACTTGCGCAATAAACAGCAGGATACACCGGTGATTTTTATTACCGCCAAAGACAGTATTGATGATCGGGTAGAAGGGCTAGACTTAGGCGCCAATGATTATCTGGTCAAACCTTTTAGTCTGGAAGAGTTGTCGGCCCGGGTGCGCGCCCAGCTCAGACTTCGACAGCAAACGCCGAATCATATTCTGCACTGGCAGGATCTCAGTCTCGACACTCAGGCCAAGACCCTGCACAAAGCCGGTCAGAATATTAGCCTGACGGCAAAGGAATTCCAGATTCTGTATAAACTGATGCAGCAGCCTGAACATATCGTCACCCGTGAACAGCTGGAAGAGTCGCTATATGCCTGGGGTGATGAAATTGAAAGTAATGCCATCGAAGTATTTATTTACCAGTTGCGTAAAAAAATCGGCAGCCAGATGATTAAAACCCTTCGCGGTTTGGGTTATCGCATGTATAAACCAGAAACATAATTATGTCAGCGTCTATTTCCCTGCAAACCCGATTGATTCAACACGCTCTGTTCAGTTCTGTATTGGCGGGGCTGTTGGCGTGGTTGCTCTCTTTGGGAATCTCCAGTTATCAGGCGATCCAGCTGCATGATGACCTGATGCAGCAGATTTCCGAGCTTCTATTGGGCGATCTGACCCAGATGAAAGATACCCAGGTGGATGAAATTAGTGAGCAGTTTGACATCCAGTATGCTTTATTACTGGATCAGAAGATTCTTACCACTTCGGTTGAGCATGAACTATTAACTGAAATACCGCTTGTGCAAAAAAACGGCTTTCACTTTGCTTATGAACAAGGCCATTTTATTCGGATTCTTAACGCTGAAGATGACGGCTTGCAGGTTAAGGTAGTACAGCCGCTGTCGGTACGCTTTGAAGAACTCTGGCAAACGACTTTAAGTTTTCTTGGTATTTTACTGGTGTTATGGTTATTACAATGGTTAATTTTATATATTGCGATCAAACGTCAGTTAAGGCCGTTAAATAAAATTTCCCGGGCCATTGCATTCAAATCTGCTCAGGACCTCAGCCCGATCCATCGTCCGGAACCTGAAATTACGGAGCTGCAGCCGATTGTACGTCAGTTGAATGCCATGCTCGGCCGGCTGGAAAAATCACTGACTGCCGAACAGCGTTTTACCGCAGATGCTTCCCATGAACTGCGTTCGCCACTTTCTGCAATTCAGATGCGCTTACAGGTGCTGAAACGTCAATATCAAGATGATGCATCATTAGCTCATGCCTTGCAGCTGATCCAAAATGATGTCAATCGCGGCACGCTGGTACTGGAAAATCTGCTCTTGCTGGCACGACTCGATCCGGAGCGGGCAGAGCAACTACCCAAACAGGTGGTCAATCTTAAACTTCTGGTTCAGGATGCTTTGCAAGCCTTACAACCAGTGGCTCAGGAAAAAAACATCCATTGGAATTTATGGCTTGAAGATGCCGTGATTGAAGCCAATGCAGAACTCATTTTTAGTTGTATCCGCAATCTGCTGGATAATGCCATCCGTTACACACCAGTCCAAGGACAGGTGGACATTCGAACCAATATCCAGCAACAGCAGATCCAGTTGCTGATCGAAAATTCAGGTGAGGGTATGACGGCTGAAGTCATAGAACGTTTGGGTGAGCGTTTCTATCGTGCCTTGGGCACTCAAACGCAAGGTTCAGGCTTGGGCTTGTCTATTTGTCAAAAGATTATGCAGCTGCATGCGGCCAGAATAGATTATGCAGCTTCAGATTTGGGCGGGCTGAAAGTGTCATTAAGCTTTGCAGGTCAGGCGCAGAATTTAAAGTCATGCCAATAAAAAAAGCAGTAGGGGCTGATTCATACTGCTTGTTCCCACGTTGGTTATTATTGAACTATGCTAATTATTTAGTAAGAATGAGTCGGTTGTTGCGAGTCAGACGCAAACGGTATTCCTCACCAGCATGCATGATTCGGATTTCACGGCCAAGAGCAAAAAGATTATTTGAGTGCAGCATGGGCAAGGTATGGTGAGTTTCGGTATTGCGAGTAAACAAGCTAAATGGTGCATTCATTCCATCGACTCCGTGGTGTATTTTGGATTGGTTTAAATGATAATCATTATCAAATTGGTCTGTCAACGGAATATTGAATAATTTATAAAAAGCTCTAACTTGCTTACAATCTGTAAAACTTTCATGGTTCATCATATTATGTCTAAACCTACCATTCATGTCGCAATTGCTATCTTGTTTTATCAAAATCAGATCCTGGTTGGCTGGCGTGAAGCCGAGCAACATCAGGGGAACAAGTCTGAATTTCCAGGCGGTAAAGTAGAGCAAGGTGAATCACCGCTTGAGGCATGTCGACGTGAGGTTCTTGAAGAGGTGGGAATTGATCTAGATGTCTGGCATGCATTTGATTTTATTTTGCATGAATATGAAGATGTCATTGTCAATTTACATATTTTCCATAGCTCGGTGTCATCTGAACAGTTGGCGCACATCAAAGCACCTTGGGGCTGGTATCGTCGTGAACAGCTCAGCCAGCTGAATTTTCCTAAAGCCAATCAGGCCATGATTCAAAAGCTGCAATGGCCACAGAGAATAAAAATTTCTGACAACCTGAATGTTTTAAATCATCTTGAGGCCAATCAAATGCTGTATTGGCGGGCAGAGGCCAGTCCTGAGCGAGTAATGCAACTGCAACAACTGCCGATTGAGCAGCTATCTAAATTGATCGTTAATCAGGCTATGTGGGAGCAATTGAATGAATTACAGCAGCACACCATTCGCAGCATTCATTTAAAACAGTCGCAATTAATGGCCTTGCAAAAAGGGGAGCTTCACTGTGGTTACCGCTATATTGCTGCCTGTCATGACTTGAAGGCATTAATCCAGGCGCAGCAGATTGGCTGTGAGGCGGCTTTACTCAGTCCAGTGCTGGCCACAGCGACACATCCCGATACCCCTGCACTCGGCTGGGAGCAGTTCAAGGAGATGGCAGAACAGGTACAAATTCCGGTATTCGCCCTTGGCGGGATGAAAGCGGAAGATCTGAGCTATGCACAAGCTCAACATGCTTATGGCATTGCCGGAATTCGCCATATGTAAGACATTCACATACAGCGTTCAGTATTTGCCAAAGCAGGCCCTAATATTTGCTGAGGGCCTGGCGGGCTTGCTGAATGGCTGTGCTATTTTTCTGCTGTTGAGCCGCTTTCAGGCGAACTTGCCAGAGCTGCTTTTTCATGGCCTTGGACTGGGCATAACTCAGACCACGCAAAGCAAAAGCATCGGCGCGGGCGGGCTGGTTGGTGCGGTTGGCAATCATTCCCAGATAGAGATAGGTTTCAGGCGCTTGAGGTGCCAGACGCTGGGCTTGCAATACAGTGGTTTCAGCCTGAGCAAACTGCTGCTTGCTATACGCTTTCTGGGTTTGTTGCATCAGCTTTTTAAAGGCAGGCAGATTGCGGCCATCATTAAATTTTTGTGCCTGTGGTTTCTGCTCAGGAAGGATAATCTTCTGGCGTTTAATTTCCGGGCGCTCATAAGGACGAATCACCACACCATCCGGTGTGGCAACTTTCGGCTGCTCCTGTGCCGGTTTAGCCGGGGTAAGAGGCTGCTCTGGTTCAGAAATGGTCTGGCAGCCCACCAGACCGAGAATGAGCAGACCAGGAATGACTTTATCTAACATGATGACAGGCTCAATTATTGACTATAACTTCCACTCGAGATAATACGGGTTTCGCTAGACAGATCACGTTCTATTTCTGTTTCAGTTTCTTGTATATAGCGGCTGATTTCATCCATTTCTTCAGTTTCAGCAGGTTCTGAGTCAATGGTATAAGGTTCAGTGGCATAGTGCGATATACCACACGCCGTAGCCTGATTCGGTATGGCATGGCTGGAGATTGGAATATACATGGCACCTTCACAACCTTGTGCAGATAACTGTCCTGTATAGCGGTCTAGCCAGTGCCATTGAATCTCATTCGGTTGTGCCAGATTAACCGGTTTTTGACGCAGCTGCTTCATCACATTGGTCCAAACCGGCAGGGCACCTGAAGAACCGGTTAAACCGGTTGTCTTGTTATCATCTAAGCCCAACCAGACCACAGCCATATAGTTACCGGAATACCCTGCAAACCAGGAGTCACGTGTGTCGTTGGTGGTTCCCGATTTTCCGGCCAGATTCAGGCTACGTGGCAGGCTGTTATAGGCTGCACGGCCAGTCCCGCTATTCATAACCTGCTGCAAGCCATAATTCAGCGCATAGGCCGATGCCGGATTAATCGTCGGCTGTACATCCAGGCTATAGCGATCCAGAGATTTGCCATTGGCATCCACCACTGAGCGAATCGCTTTGACCGGATATTTAAACCCGCCAGTCGCGAAGTTGCCATAAATGTTCATCACTTCCATCGGTGACAGATCGACCGCACCTAAAAAGATCGATGGATAAGATGGAATATCCGAGCTCACACCAAATTTTTTCAGATGATTGATAAAGGAGGATAGACCGAATTCTTGTCCTAAACGTACCGTAGACAGGTTATAGGATTGAGACAGGGCTTGTACCATCGGCACCACACCATATTCACGCCCACTATAGTTTTTAGGAGTCCAGGCTTTGCCATCACTTTGTATACTGAGCTGGCTATCCTCAATCGGGCTGGCCCAGTGATAGCGGTTAGACTCCAAAGCAGTGAGATAAATGACCGGTTTTAATAAAGAACCGACCTGACGCTTGGCATCCAGCGCACGGTTAAAGCCGGTAAAATCCTGAGTAGACCCGACAGCTGCGACCAGCTCACCATTTTCAGGATGTGCCACCAAAACAGCGCCCTGTAAATCTTTCAGGCGACGCGGATTAGATTTACTTAAACTGCTTACCGTATTTTTGAAACTCTCCTGAATGCGCGTTTGTGCCAGTGGATCAAGTGTCGTGAAAATCCGCAGGCCCTGATTGGTCAGATCGGCTTCCTGATAATCGGTACGCAGCTGACGACGCACAATGTCCAGAAAATCCGGGAAGCGCGCCGGACCTAAGGTCGGCTTGGCAATCACATTCAGCGGACGTGCCGTTTCAGTTTCATACTGTTCCTGAGTCAGATAACCCATGACTTGCATATTGTTCAAGACAATATCACGACGCTTTTTAGCAGCTTCTGGATTACGCCACGGGTTATATAAACTCGGGCCCTGGACCAGACCGACCAGAAATGCTTGCTGGGAAATATTTAATTCACGTAGAGGAAGGCCAAAATAGAACTGTGAGGCCAGACCGTAACCATTAATAGAATAACTGCCGTTTTGGCCCAGATTTACCTCATTTAAATAGGCTTCCAGAATTTCATCTTTACTGTAGTGCAACTCAATCAGCATGGCCATAAAGGCTTCATTCACCTTACGCTTTAAGGTGCGTTCAGGGGTGAGATAGAAGTTCTTGACCAGTTGCTGGGTCAGGGTTGAACCCCCCTGACGTTTACCCCCGGTAATATTGCTGACCACCGCACGGGCAATACCACGCGGCGACACCCCATGATGATGGTAGAAGTTACGGTCTTCTGTGGCAATGAGTGCTTCAATCAGCGGTTTAGGAACCTTATTAAGCTTAATCAGAACCCGGTCTTCATTATGCTGCGGATAAATACCACCGATTAATAAAGGTTCTAAACGGGCAATTCCCGAGCTGGAAGGCTTGGTTGCACTGACATCACTGATCTGTTCGCCATTGAAGCTGACTTTTAGGACTTGTTCCGGTTCAACCCGGTCACCAAAATCAAAGCCACGGGTATGTACATATAAGATATTCCCCGTACTGACAAAGCTGCCCGATTTGGCATAGCTGTCAGAGTTTTTATAACCTAATAGTTTTAATTCTTGCTGTACGTCCTGCTGGCTGACTGGCGCATTGACATAAACTTCCATCGGGCGTGCAAATACTTTAGCCGGAATATCCCAGCGCTGGCCTTCAAACTTGTCACGTACTATATTATCTAGACGAATCAAATAGATACTAAAAGCAACGAAGGCGGAAATGACGAGAATGGAGAAGAGTAAGGCGAGCAGACCCAGGCCACGTTCAGACTTCATAAATAATGATAAGATCCTGTGAAATTGTGCTAATCATGCGAAGCTTTTCATTATTTTGCAATAATTATTCAAGTATTGTGATTAAAATTAAAATCTAAAACCACAATTTCTCCTTAATTGGAGACTGTTGACACTGTTTATACATGCAGTGTGCTATAACTAAAACCGAGTACACCAGGCATGAAATGAGAGAAATAACCAGACTTGCCAAGTTTTATAATGAAAGCCGAGAGCGTCTTCGCTATGGCCTTTCAGAACAAACCTGTTTTTTGCTGCTATCTCGTTTATGGGGTCATGCCTTTAAAATGGCTAAATCTTTGAACTCAGGCCTGATATCAGCTAAAAAATCTTGCGCGATATCTCTCTTAAGGTTGCACAGTTAGATGAAGTGTCAACGGATCTTAAATATATATCAAAGAAACGAAGACATAATCAGCCTGCTTTATAAATTGTCAACCGGGTATGGCTTAATGTTATGATAGCGAAGATTCGTAATGGAGCGACGATACTGGTGCAAATTTCCCATAAGACATTTCGAAATATCGGGTTAATAGGACGTCCTGATAAATCATCTGTGGTTGAAACCTTATGTCTTATCCATGATCATCTACTGAACCTCGGTCTGCATCCGGTATTTGATGCTGACACTGCTGAGCTGGTGCCTTATCAGAATACGCAAACGGTTAGCCGGGCCTTACTGGGTGAAGTGGTCGATCTGGTGATTGTGGTAGGCGGTGATGGTTCACTGCTGCATGCAGCACGTGCACTGGTCAAGTACAATACCCCGGTCATCGGAGTAAACCGTGGACGTTTGGGTTTTCTCACTGATATCAAGCCTACAGAAGTGATCTTTAAGCTGGATCAGGTGTTAAAAGGGGATTTTCAGACCGAACGCCGTTTTCTGCTAGAAGTGGAAATCCGCTCCAAAGGCGAAATTATTTACGATGCCATTGCCCTGAATGATATTGTTTTACACTCGGGTAAGTCGGTACATATGATCGATTTTGAGCTGAATATTGATGGACAGTATGTCTACCGTCAGCACAGTGATGGCTTGATCGTAGCGACTCCAACCGGCTCAACTGCTTATGCCTTGTCTGGTGGTGGACCCATTTTGAATCCAAGTATGGATGCCATTGTGTTAGTGCCCATGCATCCACATACTTTATCTTCCCGACCGATTGTGGTGGGGGGGCATAGCGAAGTGAAATTACTAATTCGTGAAAATCGCGTACTGCCGATGGTAAGTGCGGATGGACAACACAGCGTGTCTTTGAATATTGACGATAGCGTCCATATTCGTAAGCATCCATTTAAACTGAATCTTCTGCATCCACCAGGTTATGACTTCTATAATGCGTGTCGAACCAAACTGGGCTGGAACCAGGACTTTGATTATTTTAAGCAGGATTAAACATGAATATTGAACAAATGCTTGCCGTACTCAATCCTGAAATTGTTGAGCGCCTGAGAACAGCAATTGAGATTGGAAAATGGCCAAATGGTGTGGCATTAACCGAAGAACAGCGCCAGACCTGTATGCAAGCCGTCTATGCCTGGGAAATTAAGCATCTGCCGGAAACTGAACGTAGTGGCTATATTGACCGCGGGACCAAAGAGGAAGGTGAGCAATGTGATGATGATCATCACAAAAATGAACCAGAATTCAAGCCGATCCGTTTTGTATAATCTGGCCCGACATTTTAAAGAAGTGTTGAAAACTAAAAAAGCATTGTGAACATCACAATGCTTTTTTCATGGGCGCAGAAATCCAGACTTAACTTTCCATGCAAGATGTTGACCGGCTGCCCATCTTCAAACTGGCTAATCTCATCAGCTAATTCAAAGTTCAGATGATTGTCATAATAATTCAGCTCTTCCTGCTCCAGGTCGTCTTTATCCAGAAATGGACGGGCACTGCCTTACAGCTTATGCAGGAGCTGCTCGGCATCAGGCTAGAGTATCAAAATTTTGCTGCCTGTAAGCAGCCGCAATTTCGGCCAGAGGATACTGAATAAAAAAATGCTGATTGTTTCGTCAAGATGATTGGAATTTATCAGGGTGTGCTGAAGGGGAAGCCGTACCTGATGTTCTTTGCTCGTTAGAGTATTCATGAGAAGGTCATAAACAGGATCTTCAACTCACAATTTATTTTGAGCTGAATAATGGGGCGGCCGAAAGATCAACTTACCGGCGAACCTGCTGCTGTTTCTATACGTTGGCATCACACTTTATGTCAGCCGGTTCAGATTACAGCAGAGGCTTAGCATACGAGCCGATTCGCCGTTAAATTAAGGAAAAACTTTATAGTGGATGGCGCTGCGCCCACAGAGTTTTCGCTTGCTGCATAGCGGCCGCATAACTATCACATACACCCATGGTATAGAGCGCAATCCCCATGGTTTCAGTCACCGCCATTTCCCCATAGTCATGTTGCTGCCTGCCTTCCCAAACTGCTTTGAAAACCTCCAGATCCAGCTCTTCCTCAGTTGGACTGCGGTTATCAGTCAATTTGGGCAATTCATGCTCGTAAAGTTCGCCATTTTTAATCCCGCAGATTAAAGTTCTGGCATCCGGATTGCGTTCGAACTCGCCCCCTTCACCTTTAATGACTGCACTGTTCTGATAGCCCAGTTTAAATGCAGCCTGTTGATGTGAACTGCGATAAGCCGGGTGGAAAATGGCCTGTAAAGTGGCTTTGGCGTTAAAGGGATTAATCAGGCGTGCCAAAGTATGAATCGGGGAGCGTAGGCCCATAATATTACGTAATGTGATTAAATCGGCCAGAATTGGTGAAATAACTTCGAGGGGAAGATAAGCAAAATGCTGTTGCTGAAGCTGTTGCTCCACGTCCTGATCATCCTGACAGATTGGATAGCCTAAGTAAGTCAGGACTTGCTCAGTATAGATCCGGTTCATTGTATGCCCGGAAGCACCATGCATGACTATCTTGTAGCCATGTTTGGCCAAAGTTAAGGCAGACAGAATAAACCACGGATAATGCTTGCGCTTACCTGCATAAGAGGACCAGTCCAGATCAACTTCCAGGGCTTTAAAATGAAGCTGATCACGAGTGGCCTTTACAAATCCGGCCAGCTCATCTACCGATTCTTCTTTGACCCGAAGCAACATTAAGAAGGCTCCCAGTTGAACATCCAGTACTTCATCTTTCAAAATCATGCTAAAAGCCTGATAGGCTTCTTCATAACTTAAAGAGCGTGCGCCATTTTTTCCTTTCCCAATAATCCGTACAAACTGGGCAAAAGGATGTTCAAAATCTTTATAAATATTTCTTTTGCTATTCATAACTTACTCGGCATGCCCTGAAAAATGATCATTAAGATAAAGAATATGTCAACTCATCTAGAGATGGATTTCAGTATACGATAAACCGGAATATATAGTTCACTATCGACTAAGGTCTAATTGGGTCTCGCCCAAAAAGTGACCAAATGTGTATTTACCTCTACACATTCAGGCTAATTATTCGGTAAAATTTAACCAATCCTTAGAGTGTGTTTAATTTTTCTTAATCTCTTTCTCCCGTTCTCATACTTTCGTCGGATGCTAAGCATCAGATGAGAGCATTGGCGTTTCACAATTGTGAAACGCTATTTTGACTGAATGAATATTTGGTTGAATTTCACTCTTTTGCCAGAGGGGGCAGGTCGTGCGCTTAAAAAAGTGCATTTTTTTGTTTGTTTTTATTGAAACATCGTTCAAGTAGATTTGTTATGGCGAAACAACCAATTTATAAATCACTTTATTTCCAAGTGATTGTAGCCATTATCGCAGGTATTTTGGTAGGACATTTTTCACCAAGTGGTACACAAATCATCAATGGCGTAGAACAGTATGTTCCGGGCCTGGGTGAGCAGCTAAAACCTTTAGGTGATGCATTTATTCGTTTGATCAAAATGATCATTGCACCCGTGATTTTCTGTACGGTCGTGAGTGGTATCGCGGGTATGGAAAGTATGAAGTCAGTCGGTAGAACCGGTGGGGTTGCTTTACTTTACTTTGAAATCGTATCGACCATTGCACTGGTTATCGGTCTGCTGGTGATTAATATTGCCAAGCCGGGTGTGGGCATGAACGTTGATCCTGCCTCACTTGATAGCAGTGGGATTAGTAAATATGTAGCCTCAGGTGAGTCGCAGTCTACCATCGACTTCCTGATGAATATTATTCCAAATACAGTCGTGGGTGCATTTGCAGAAGGCGAAATTTTACAGGTTCTGTTATTTGCCATCATGTTCGGTTTTGCATTGCATAAGCTGGGCACCCAAGGCAAGCCAGTTCTGAAATTCATTGATCAGATCTCGCATGTATTCTTTAACATCGTGAATATGGTGATGAAGCTTGCTCCAATTGGTGCTTTCGGTGCGATGGCCTTTACCATCGGTAAATACGGCATCAGTTCACTGGCGCAGCTGGCACAGCTGATTATCTGCTTCTATATTACCTGTCTCCTGTTTATCTTTATTATTCTAGGTACGATTGCACGTATTGGCGGCTTTAGCATCATGAAAATGATCCGTCTGATCCGTGAAGAGCTGCTCATTGTTCTGGGAACGTCATCTTCAGAATCGGTGCTGCCACGTATGCTGAAAAAACTTGAGCTGGCAGGTGCAGAAAAATCTGTGGTGGGTCTGGTTATTCCAACAGGTTATTCGTTTAACCTGGACGGGACCTCAATCTACCTGACCATGGCGGCAATCTTCATTGCGCAAGCGACCAATACCCAGCTGGATCTTTCACATCAGATCACTTTGCTGCTGGTACTCTTGATTTCATCAAAAGGTGCAGCAGGGGTCACAGGTTCCGGCTTTATTGTTATGGCTGCAACGCTGTCTGCGGTAGGTCATATCCCAGTTGCCGGTCTGGCCTTAATCCTCGGTATTGACCGCTTTATGTCTGAAGCACGTGCCTTGACCAACCTGGTGGGTAACTCTCTGGCAACTTTAATGGTTGCAAAATGGGTGGGCCAGCTGGATAAAGAAAAACTGGATTGGGCGCTGGCAAATCCGGCTGAAATTGATAAACAAATGCTACAGGACGGCCCACAAGCAAATTAATGCGCTGTCTGGATAGAAAAGGAAGCTACGGCTTCCTTTTTTTTATGGGAAAAACTTATTGACTCAGGAGTTTGGGAAAAAGTCAGCTTCAGCACATGACAGTGGCTTTAAAAATAGCTAGTCTGTGCTCGGGATATAATGATAAACGCCATAAGGATAAAAGAATGCTGGCCTATGATGCTGACCTGGAATTATTTCGCGATAACTTTAAACGTTTTATGAATGAACATGTTGCTCCGCATTATGCGCAATGGGAGCGCGAAGGCATGATACCGCGTTCTGTCTGGCATGCGATGGGCGAAAATGGTTTCCTGTGCGTAGATGTGCCGGAAGAGTATGGCGGTTATGGAGTGCCGACGCATTATTCCCTGATGCTGATCGAAGAGTCTGCACGGGCAGGCTATAGCGCAATTTCCACTGGGTTATCGTGTCATTCAGATATTGCTGCGCCTTATATTCTGCATATTGGATCAGAAGAACAGAAAAAATACTGGTTACCTAAAATGGTGACGGGTGAAGTGGTGGGTGCCATTGGGATGACCGAACCGGGTGCCGGCTCAGACTTGCAAGCCATACGCACGCATGCGATTTTGCAAGATGATCATTATTTATTAAATGGTTCCAAAACCTTTATTTCAAACGGGCAACATGCAGATCTGGTGGTGCTGGCGGTAAAAACCGACCCGCAGGCACGTGCGAAAGGAGTTTCACTGCTATTAGTCGATACCCATCTGGAGGGCTTTAAAAAAGGCACCAATCTGGAAAAAATTGGTTTGCACTCTCAGGATACTTCAGAGCTGTTCTTTGATCAGGTCAAAGTGCCCAAAGATCAGTTGCTGGGCCAGCCAGGTCAGGGTTTTGCCTATTTAATGCAGGAATTGCCACGTGAACGTACTGCCATTGCAGCAACTGCCTTGGGTGCAATACGCGGTTCTATTGATGTCACCACACAATATGTCAAAGAGCGTCAGGCTTTTGGTCAGGCTCTTGCCCAGTTCCAGAATACCCGTTTTGTGCTGGCTCAGGCCAAAATTGATGAGCTGGCAACTGCTGCATTCTATAATCAGAATGTCGAGCTTTATATACAGGGCAAACTGGATGTTGAAACCGCAGCAGCCTTAAAAAGCTTCTCGACCGATATGCAGATGAAAGTGGCTGATAATCTGCTTCAGTTGTTCGGTGGTTATGGCTATATGACGGAATATCCAATTTCCCGTTTCTTTGTGGATGCGCGTATTCAGCGAATCTATGGGGGGACCAATGAAATTATGAAGGAAATTGTGGCACGAGGTCTGCTGGGACGGTGAGTTTCAAGTGAAAAAAGAGTTCGACACGAACTCTTTTTTTATAGGGGAAATATTTAAAAATTCAAGGGGAAAACAGGATGTGAAAATCTGGAAAGTATCAATATATTATTGTTTTAAGATTTAAGTACATTCAGGCATTCGTGAATAAAAATGGGCAAGTCGTTGGGAACCCGTGATGAAATCAGCTGATTATTATCGTTGACCAGTTCGGCATCATAATAAGTTGCTCCTGCATACTGTACGCGCAGTGCATGGGCACGAATACTGGTGATCATCCGGTTTTTTAATACATCGGCTTCACTGAGTAATAATGAAGCATCGCACAGACTAAAAATGGTTTTTCTGGCCTGATTAAAAGCCTGAATAAAATGCAGCACCCGAACATCATGGGCCAGTGCAAGTGGAGACTCACCCCCGGGAATGAGTAAGGCATCAAAATCATCAATACTGATCTGTTCAATACTACGGTCAATAGTGACGGCTAGACCACCATGCAAGCCATAAACCACCTTGCCTGCACGTAGTTCAATATTACAGATACTATGCTGGGCTGCGCGTAAGGCTTCCACAGGTTCCAGATATTCCTGATCATCAAAATTGTTCGTCACCAGTACAGCTATTCTTTTTGGCATGATAAACACCCCAATCCTCGTTTCAAATCAGACTAGCGACTTAAGGTTAAAAAAACGTCTCTGCTTTGTAAGCGATCAGTATTTTACTGTAAAAAAGTTAAGCTAAATCAAGCAAAAATGGGTAAATACCTTGATGAGCATGTGCTTAATATTGTGAACAGTCCAGCAAGTCACTGGGGCAGGAATGGGTGAGGTGAGTTTGCTTTATTTTTAATTTTCTTATGCTTAAAAAAGTTATCAAGATTCAGAAATAGTGATATTTCATCTTGCTTAAAATCAGTTAAGATGGGCAGACCAAATTTACAATTTAATAATGTAAATGCGGTGAAAAGGCTGCCATGAGTGTTACCAGATATGACGAAAACCGATAAGCGGTTAAAAACAAATGACTGTTTTTAAAACTTAATCCAATAAAGTTATATTGCGTAACATTTGCAGCTGACTATTGTTATACTGGAACAGATAAGGTTTATGAAGGGCGATATAATAATGATCAACGACGATCAAGACACCACGACTTCTCTAGATTTGGCTAACATTCGTGAAGATATCGATTCTGTTGATCAGCAAATCCAGCAATTGATTAACCGCCGTGCACGTTTGGCTGAAGCAGTAGCGAAAGCAAAGTTCGCTTTGGAAGAGAATCCACTGTTTTACCGTCCGGAACGTGAAGCGCAGGTATTGCGTAATGTTATGGAGCGTAACGAAGGTCCATTGTCAGATACCACCATGGCACGCCTGTTCCGTGAAATTATGTCAGCCTGTCTAGCCCTTGAAGCGCCACAAAGTATTGCCTTTTTGGGGCCGGTAGGAACATATACGCACTCGGCAGTACTTAAACATTTTGGACATGATGCGGTGGTGCGTCCATTGCCGACCATTGATGAAGTTTTCCGTGAAGTGGAAGCGGGAGGTGCCCATTATGGTCTGGTACCAGTTGAAAACTCGTCTGAAGGTGTAGTGAACCATACGCTGGATTGCTTTAAAACATCGAACCTGAATGTGATTGGCGAAGTGGAACTGCCAATCCATCATCAATTCCTGATTTCTGAAAATACCCGTAAAGATAGCATCAAGCAGATTTATGCCCATCAGCAGACTTTGGCGCAATGTCGTAAGTGGCTGGATGCGCATTATCCCGGTGTAGAGCGTGTGGCTTTAAGCTCAAATGCCGAAGCAGCACGCCGTATTCGCAATGAATGGCATTCGGCTGCAATTGCGTCCGAGATTGCGGCAAATATTTATGGCCTTGAAATCATGCATGGCAATATTGAGGACAACCCGGAAAATACCACACGTTTCCTGGTAATTGGCCGTGAAAAAGTACCGCAAAGTGGTAATGATAAAACCTCATTACTGGTGTCTGCTCATGACCGTGCAGGTGCATTGCTGGAAATTCTGACTCCGTTTGCCAAGCACAATATCAGCCTGACCAGTATTGAAACCCGTCCGGCACTTCCGGAAAAATGGGCCTATGTGTTCTTTATTGATCTGGAAGGACATATTGAACAGGAAAATGTCAAAGCGGCAATTGCAGAAATTCGCCCACTAGTTAAAGAAGTTCGGGTATTAGGTTCATATCCTCAAGCTGTACTTTAAGTCAACCATTTGTGGCCAGTGCGAGGGTATTGGTCACTGTTTCATCTGTAAATCGGAATTCAAAAATGTCATTTGTCCCAGCCAATGAAGGCATCTCTAAATTAAAGCCATATCAACCAGGCAAGCCAATCAGTGAGCTTGAGCGTGAATTGGGTATCACCGACATCGTGAAACTGGCTTCTAATGAAAACCCGTTGGGTTGTTCAGATAAAGTCAAAGAAGCTGTCGCTGCTGAAATTGCTGAAATTGGCCGTTATCCGGATGGTGGCGGTTTTATTTTAAAAGACCAGATCAAGGCACAGTTTGGTTTTAATCATGACCAGATCACTTTAGGTAATGGTTCAAATGACCTGTTAGAAATTTTTGCCCGAGCTTTTGTCTCTGAACAAGATTCTGTGGTGTATAGCCAGCATGCATTTGCTGTCTATGCCCTGGTGACCCAGGCGATTAATGCAGAAGCGATTGAAGTCCCGGCAAAAGGTTTTTCGCACGATCTTGATGCGATGGCTGCGGCTATTAAAGACAATACCAAGCTGATCTTTATCGCAAACCCGAATAACCCGACAGGCACCTGGTTTGAAGAAGCTGAATTTGAAAGCTTTATGCAAAAAGTGCCTGCCAAGGTCATCGTCGTGCTTGATGAAGCTTATGTGGAATATTTCCCGGAAAACTTCAATAGTCTGAAATTCCTGAAACAGTATCCAAACCTGATCGTGAGTCGTACTTTATCTAAGTGCTATGGCTTGGCTGCACTGCGGGTAGGTTTTGCTCTGGCTTCTGCTGAAGTAACGGATTATCTGAACCGTATTCGTCAGCCATTTAACGTTAACCATTTAGCGATGGTCGCTGCTGTTGCGGCCCTGAAAGACGAAGCGTTTATTGAAAAATCTCGTGAAGCGAACAAAGCGGGCATGGCTCAGCTTGAAGCAGGTTTTCAGGCTTTAGGTCTGAACTACGTACCTTCACGCGCCAACTTTATTCTGGTTGATATACAGGCTGATCCGGCACAAATATTCAATAGCCTGTTGAAAGAGGGTGTGATTGTACGCCCAGTAGGGATTCAAAATCATTTGCGTGTATCGATTGGAACCGAAGCAGAAAATGCCAAATTCCTGAGCGCACTTGCCAAAGTACTCGGCTTAGAGGCTAAAGCTTAAACCATGTCGCAGCCACTGTTTGAAAAAGTTGCATTTATCGGGTTTGGACTGATTGGTTCAAGCCTGGCGCGGGTCATTCGTGCCGAGCATTTGGCGAATGACATCGTGGCTTCGACACGCTCACAAAAAACCCTAGAAGATGCCAAAGTACTGGGGCTGATTTCTGCGGGTTATACTGATCCGGTACAGGCAGTTCAAGGTGCAGATCTGGTTGTTTTGGCCTTGCCAGTTCGTGCTACGCAAAAGGTACTGGAAACCATTCAGCCTCATCTGGCTGAAAATGTCATCATTACAGATGTTGGCAGTACTAAAGCCAATGTAGTCGCTGCTGCCAAGGCGGTATATGGTGAGCAGCTTCCAGCCGGTTTTGTGCCAGGGCATCCTATTGCAGGTGCAGAGCACACCGGTGTACATGCCGGGAAGGTCGATTTATTTGCCAACCACAAGGTCATTTTAACGCCATTGCCGACCAGTGCAGACTGGGCTGTCGATAAAATGATTCAGCTTTGGCAGGCCGCTCATGCGGAAGTTATTTGTATGGATGTGGACAAGCATGACGAAGTGCTGGCTCATACCAGTCATTTGCCGCATTTAATGGCCTTTAACTTGGTCGAACAGCTGGCCAAGCGTGAAGACAATTTAGACATTTTTCGTTATGCTGCGGGAGGCTTTCGGGATTTTTCGCGGATTGCCGCCAGTGACCCACAGATGTGGCATGACATCTTTTTTGCCAATAAAAAAGCGATACTCAACGCCGTGGATGGCTTTGAGGCACAGCTCGCCATTATTCGTAAACTGATTGAAGAGGAAGACTCCCAGACATTAATGGGTTTGTTGGGACATGCTCAGGCAGCGCGCCAGCACTTCAATCATATGCTTGTCAAGAAACCTTTCATGGAGAAAAGTAAAGTGACACAACAATTTACCATTCAGCCGGGTGCCAAAAAATTCCAGGGCAAATTTAGCGTGCCTGGTGACAAATCTGTGTCACACCGTTCTATCATGTTTGGTGCCATTGCAGAAGGTACCACGCATGTGACTGGTTTTCTGGAAGGCGAAGATGCACTGGCAACCTTGCAGGCATTCCGTGATATGGGCGTGAGTATTGAAGGCCCTAAAAATGGTGAAGTGACCATTCATGGGGTGGGCATGCACGGTCTGAAAGCACCGCAGTCTGCAATCTACATGGGGAACTCGGGTACTTCGATGCGTCTTCTTTCGGGGATACTGGCTGCACAAAAATTCGATTCAGTCATGACCGGTGATGCATCGCTGTCTAAACGTCCGATGGAGCGTATTGCCAATCCTTTACGTGAAATGGGCGCCCAGATTCAAACCACAGGTGAACGCGGTACGCCGCCGGTATCGATCACCGGAAACCAAAACCTGAAAGGCATCCAGTATGACTTGCCAATGGCATCGGCACAGGTGAAATCCGGCATTTTGCTGGCAGGTCTGTGGGCAGAGGGTGAAACCGCAGTCACAGAGCCTGAACCAACGCGCGACCATACCGAGCGTATGCTGCGTGCTTTTGGTTATGAAGTAAAAACCGAAGCTAACCGTATTTCCCTACAAGGTGGCGGAAAGCTTGTCGGTACGGATATTCAAGTACCTTCCGATATTTCCTCTGCGGCTTTCTTTATGGTGGGTGCTGCTATTACTGAAAATGCGGATATTACTCTTGAAGCAGTGGGAGTTAACCCGACACGTACCGGAATCATTGAAATTCTGAAACAGATGGGTGCGGACATCACTGTTGAGAATGAACGTATCGCAGGCGGTGAACCGATTGCGGATATTCGTATTCGTGGTACACGTACCTTAAAAGGAATTCATATTCCGGAAGATCAAGTGCCTCTGGCGATTGATGAATTCCCTGCGCTATTCATCGCTGCAGCTTGTGCTGAAGGCCGCACTATCCTGACGGGTGCTGCTGAGCTACGGGTAAAAGAATCAGACCGTATCCAGGTCATGGCTGATGGTTTGCAAACAATGGGGATTGACTGTACGCCAACAGAAGATGGCATCATTATCGAAGGTAAAGGCAAGTCAGGCGACTGGTCAGCTATCTTTGAAGGCGGGGAAATTGAATCACATCATGACCATCGCATTGCCATGAGCTTCTCGATTGCAGGTCTGCGTAATTCGGGTGTGATCAAGATTATTGGGACTGAAACGGTGGCAACCAGCTTCCCGACCTTTACTCAATTAACTGCTCAAGCAGGTCTGACGATTGACGTAACAGAGTAATTTCTGAATTTGTGTAAAACAGCCAAGCTTTTGCTTGGCTGTTTTATTTATATTGGCTTATGCTAAACCCATACAAGAAAAAAGCCATTTGGAAGTAGTGATGCGAATATTAAAATTTATGGCCCATGCTCAAGGTCAGCAGCAATTACAGGATCATCATAAAACTCAGCAATACATCGCGCAATTGCTTGCTAGTGAACTGGGTAAATATGGTTTTCAGACCTTGCCACAAAGTGGAGGGCAGGTTGCGGTTGCGGTTGAAGATCATGAACTGCCGCTTTCTGTCAGCTGTGAGACCCAGGACAGTGAAGGACACTTTATTTGTGAGATTGCATCCTATCCTGATGAGGAACAGGACTGGCTAGAGCGTATTGCCGAGCGGAGCTTGATGAATCAGCTGGCGCAGGCTGTAGAAGCTTCATTAAAAGAACAGGAAGGCTTTAGTGGTTTTGAATGGAAAGACTAATCGAGAAGCCGGATCATAAAATGCTGGAAAGATATAAAAAACCTCATCTGATATGAGGTTTTTTAAAATTAGCCTAAAGTCAGAAAACGGGCCATAGCGATCCGCAATTGTTTGAGATAGCCGGTAAAGAAATGGTTTGCTCCGGGTAAAACCGTCACTAGATGACGTTGTGGTTTGGCCCATGCCATCATGTCGGATAATAGGGTAATATCATCCGCTTCGCCATGAATGAATAAAATATCTCCTTTAATATGCGGAGTTTCATAGTGACGAATACCTGCAACAGTTGCAGTGGGTAAGCCGCATAAAATGGTTTGACTTGGCTGTAGCTCTACAGGCAGTGCAGCATAGCTTTTCGCAATAACATGGGCACCGAAGCTAAAACCGCCTGCATAAAAGGGTAGGCCAGTGTGCTGCTCACGTGCGTACCGGATAATTTCCAATACATCATCCGTTTCGCCATAGCCATCGTCATGCAGACCTTCACTTTGACCAGAGCCACGGAAACTTGGACGATAAACTACACAGCCGCGTTCCAGATACATTTGTGTTAACAGAACTGGAACTTTGTGCTGTGGAGTACCACCTTGCAATGGATGAGGGTGGCAAACAACCGCGAATCCTTTCACTTCACCTTGAGGATAATCCACAAAAACTTCAAGTTGTCCCACAGGACCCTGAAGGAAAATTTGCTCGGACATGGGAGAATCGATTCATTACAGGAGTGTGGCTTATTTTAACGATTGTGGTCAGTAAAAACATGCATTGGAATTAAAATAAGTTGGCTGATATAGTGTGATTAATCACTTTTTAACCAGGTTAACCATGCTTGCACTCATTTCTCCTTCAAAGACCCTCGATTATGCTTCAAATTTACCGACAGATTCTTTTACCATACCAAGATTGCTTGAGCATTCACAAGAGCTTGTCGACCTTAGTCGTAAGTTATCTGCTTCAGAAATCGCCACATTAATGAGTGTGAGTGAAAAAATTGCCCAGTTAAATGTAGAGCGTTTTCGTGACTGGCAGCCCGATTTTAACTTGTCGAATGCCCGACAGGCGATTTTTGCCTTTAAAGGCGATGTCTACACCGGCCTGGATGCTTATAATCTGAGTGATGCCGAGCTTGCTCATGCCCAGATACATTTACGCATGTTGTCCGGGTTATATGGCCTGTTACGCCCCCTAGATTTAATGATGCCTTATCGTCTTGAAATGGGAACCAAACTGGCAAACACACGCGGTCATAACCTGTATGACTTCTGGGGCAGTATCATTACTGATCAGATTAATGCTGATCTGGCAGCGGCCAATTCAGAGTTATTGGTCAATATTGCTTCAGATGAGTATTACAAGTCCGTCAAGGAAAGCCAGATTCAGGCACACATCATTAAGCCGGTATTTCTAGATCAGAAAAATGGAAAATATAAGATCATTAGTTTTTATGCTAAAAAAGCCCGTGGTCTCATGGCTCGTTTTATTCTGGAAAATAAAATTGAACGGATTGAAGAGCTTAAAGCTTTTAATAGTGAAGGTTATTATTTTGATGCGGACAGTTCTTTAAAAGGCGAATTGGTCTTTAAACGTGATGAACAATTAGATCGCTAATTTCAGAATCGGCTCACTCTACTTTAACGGTATTTGTATCAAGTGGAGTGAGCTTAAGTTAAATAAATAGCTGATTTATAGGAAGCTGTTAAATATCGTTAGATCAAACAGTGCCAAGAACAATATCCTTAATACTGTATAAATAACCTGAATCCTGTTTAAGCCAACTATTCGATTACTCGAATGGTTGGCTTATTTCTGTGGCTCAATTGATATGCGCACAATGAAGCATAA
>NZ_JAMXYB010000034.1:0-28652 GCF_024129495.1 Acinetobacter sp. S4400-12
TAGAGTTGTGGGTTTTGTGTGGTAACTCAACTGATGGCTCTAGTCCTTCTGTTTTTCAAGTCCATTTCTTATCCGCGATTCGGGTTAAATAGGATTTTATTGGTGGAAAAATAAACCAATTTTACAAAGGGATAACATTTGGTCTAGTTAAGAATTATAATTATTTCAAACAAATAATTATTTTAGAGAGTGTAGTGGTCGAACTTCAAACAAATGGATATATTACTTGCTCATCCTGTAATACAGTAAATAAACTTAATCAAATAGGAGAGCAGGGGCTTTATCACTGTGGTACATGCAAAAATCCATTAATTCTTATTAATAAAGAAAAGTCTAAATCTGGTTTACTGAAGACTTTAGTTATTGCAGGCATGATCGCAGTCGCTGGTGGAGTAGGTATAAATCAGATTAAGGATGCTCTCCGACCAACTGAAATCAATTATTCCAAAATACAAACAAATTGGACAGACACACAAGTTAGACAGTTTGATCTCAATTGTAAGGCTAATGTGGCACTAGAGAAGAAAAAATGGGATGTTGAGCGTATTGATAAAACATGTACATGTTTTACTACTTATGTTGTTGAAAATACAAAATACCCATTATGGGGTAAATTAGATCCTGAAGTAGTTAGAGCAGGTATAAAAGAATGCACGTAGTTGGTACAGAAGTAATTCAATTAAATTTAAATACGAATTTGAGTAATTTTTTAAACTTGGTCGATGAAGTTTATGCAGGAAATTTAAAGGCTTTTAGTGATGCTTTTTCTGATACGGATGCCTCTTTTTATGAGCGCTTAAAAAAAGATATTCAAAGAGCAAAGCAAGGTTCATTAACTGTTAAGAAAGAAGATGCATTGAAGAAATATATTTTTTTTCTTGAATATAAACAGTGGGAAAAGAACAAACAGACAAAATTCTCTAAGAAATTGGATCTACAATTCGATATAGCAATTGAAACGCTATGTAAGGCAACTGAGCAGTAATACTGCCCAGTTTTAAGGATTATTTACAAGCACCGGGTACTCGACATGCACAGCTTGAAGGAGCATGGCAGGCATGATCATCTCCACAGCGTGCCTCTATCGTGAAGTCCGGATACGGGCCGAACCAAATTTCATAAAGTTCTTTGGTTCGTCGGAATGTATGCTTTAAATTTTGTTGGTCGACTTCATCATGAATGCCAAAATATGGATAGTGATGCAGATAAGCTCCAAAAACTTTCATGCAATCCATGTGGTAGTTTCGAGTATCTAAAATGTGAGCATGCCAAAACTCATCAACAAGTCTGTTAGGTACTAACGTTTCTTTTGGATAAATGTATTTTAACGCTAGAAAACGTTTGTATTCTTGTTCGGCAAATTCACAGACATCAACAGACATTTTTGCTTCAGAACCTATAGTTAATTTAAATTTCAGTTTTTTGAAGTTTAAACTTGCAATAGCACTAGGCATATTTGAACTTTGTATAGTTGAAGAACTTTTAAATTGAATTGCTAAATTTTCCATTTTTTTTCCTTAGAAAGTCATAGCAGTGTTGCTATGTAGGAAATATTGCCATATGACTTTCTTTGGATAAGGGAATTTTAAGGGACAAAAAACCCCGCACTCAGCGGGGTTTTCTTTTTATCACAGTATTTAAAAATTAAACACGTTCGATCACTGTTGCAATACCTTGACCCAAACCAATACACATCGTCGCCAGACCGATTTGAGTATCTTGCTGTTCCATGATGTTTAGGAGAGAAGTGGTAATACGCGCGCCAGAACAGCCCAACGGGTGACCTAATGCAATCGCACCACCATTCAGGTTCACGATATTCTGTTTCTCGTACAGCCCTAAGCCTTTAAGTACAGACAGACCTTGCGCAGCAAAGGCTTCGTTCAACTCAACAGTTTGAATATCTTCAATCGTCAGACCAGCACGCTTCAATGCTTTTTGTGTTGCCGGAACCGGGCCATAACCCATGATTGCGGCATCACAGCCTGCCACTGCCATAGAACGGATCACTGCACGTGGTTTCAGACCCAAAGCTTGAGCACGTTCAGCAGACATCAGCAACATAGCCGATGCACCGTCTGACAATGCTGAAGACGTTGCAGCAGTTACTGTACCGCCTTTAGGGTCGAATACTGGACGTAAAGCACGGAAAGTTTCGATGTTGGCATCCGGACGGATCACTTCATCAATATCGCACAGAACTTTGTAACCGTCAGCATTATGACCTTCAATGCCTACGATCTCGTTCTGGAACAGACCATTTTCAGTTGCAGCCCAGGCACGGCGGTGTGATTCAACACCAAACGCATCCTGTTCTTCACGAGTAATGCCGTTCATGCGACCTAGCATTTCAGCCGTTAAGCCCATCATGTTTGAGGCTTTTGCATAGTGCTTAGATGCAGCAGGGTTTAGGTCGATGCCGTGCATCATGCCAACGTGGCCCATGTGCTCTACACCACCAATGATGAAAATATCACCCTGGTTAGTGGCAATCTGAGCAGCCGCAGTATGGATCGCCTGCATAGAAGAACCACACAGACGGTTTACGGTCTGACCTGCAACAGTCTTCGGAAGGTCGGCCAACAATGCGATGTTACGCGCAATGTTCATCCCTTGTTCCAGAGTCTGGTTTACACAGCCCCAGATCACGTCTTCAACTTCATTCGGGTCGAATTCGTTACGAACCATCAACGCACGGATAAGTTCAGCTGACATGCTGTCGGCACGTACATTGCGGAACATACCGTTTTTCGATTTGCCCATGGCCGTACGTACGCCATCAACAATCACAACGTCACGTGGATTTAAAGTAGCCATTCACGTCACTCCTTAACCGTAGAATTTTTTATTGTTAGCAGCCATGTCACGCAACATTTGCGGCGCTTCATAAGCCTTACCAAGATGTGCATACTTGTCGCAAAGTGCCACGTATTCAGCAACACCTGTCTGGTCGATATAACGGCATGGACCACCACGGAATGGAGGGAAACCAATACCCATGATCATCGCCATATCCGCTTCAGCAGGGGTCGCCACGATGTTGTCTTCCAGACAACGTACTGTTTCGTTGCACAGGGCCAGCATCATACGGTCAATAATTTCCTGAGCATCAAATTCGCGTTTTTCACCTGATACCACCGGAGCAATCACGTCATATGCTGTTGGATCAACAGTCTTAGCTTTTTTGCCTTTACGGTCGAGTTCGTATTTGTAGAAACCGACATCATTTTTCTGACCCAGACGTTTTGCTTCATACATGGTCTGGATAGAACCTTTGTAATCAGGCTTCATACGGTCAGGGAAACCTTCAGCCATAACTTCTGCACCATGTACGCCCGTGTCGATACCGACCACGTCCATCAGGTAAGCAGGACCCATTGGCCAGCCGAATTTTTCCATAACTTTATCGATTTGCTGGAAGTCTGCACCGTCTTTCAGTAACAGGTCAAATGCGCCGAAGTAAGGGAACAATACGCGGTTCACCAGGAAGCCCGGGCAGTCATTCACCACGATTGGGGTTTTACCCATTTTCTGGGCCAGAACGACAGTCGTTGCAATGGCTTCTTCAGAGGTTTTTTCACCACGGATCACTTCAACCAGTGGCATCATGTGTACCGGGTTAAAGAAGTGCATACCAACAAAGTTTTCAGGACGTTGCAACGCTTTTGCTAAACGCGTGATTGAAATCGTCGACGTGTTGGATGCAATAATCGTGTTTTCACGGACATGCTTTTCAGTGTCTGCGAGAACGATTTCTTTGACTTTAGGATTTTCAGTAACTGCCTCAATCACGATATCCACTTCTTTAAACTCTTCATAGCTTAAAGTCGGACGGATACGCGCCAGAGTTTCGCCCATTTGCGCTGGCTTCATCTTTTTGCGTTCAACCTGCTTGGTCAGCAGTTTGTTGGCTTCAGACATACCCAGTGCCAGTTGCGGGTTACCAATATCCTTCATGATGATTGGCGTGCCCTTGCTTGCCGCCTGGTAAGCAATACCGCCACCCATGATACCAGCGCCCAGTACAGCGGCCTGATTGACCGGATGTGCACCTTTTTCATGTTGCTTAGAGGCTTTTTTCACCACTTGGTCATTCAGGAACAGACCGATCAATGCGCCTGCTTGTGGTGTTACTGCTGCTTTGGCAAAGCCTTGAGCTTCTATTTTTAGCGCGTCGTCACGATGCAGACTGGCACCCGCCTGAAGCGAGTCAAGCAATAATTTTGGCGCCGGATATTGAGCTGGATTCGCTTTCGCCAGTACTGCACCTTTAGCCGTGTTGAATGCCATCATTTGCTCAAGCATGTTCAACTTCACTGGGTCCAGTTTTTCCTGACGTTTTTCCTTCCAGTCCAGACGGCCATGAATCGCCTGTTTCACCAGGTCAATTGCTGCATCTTTCAGCTTGTCTGCGGCAACCACTGCATCCACTGCGCCATCTTTGAGTGCCGCAGCCGGCTTTTTAGGAGCAGCCATTGCCATCCATTCAACAGCATTATCGATACCGATCAGACGGCTTAAACGTACTGTTCCACCAAAGCCCGGGAAAATTCCCAGTTTAATTTCAGGCAGGCCAACTTGCGCCTGTTCTGACATCACACGGTAGTCACAGACCAAGCACATTTCGAAACCGCCACCCAGTGCCATGCCGTTAATGGCAGCCACCTTGGGAATATCCAGGTCTTCGAAGCTATTGAAGATTTCGTGAACTGGCATCGCCCAGTCAACAATTGCCTCTTCGCCCTGTGCGAAGTTAGCCCCGAATTCAGTGATGTCAGCACCTACAATAAAAGTAGATTTTGCTGAAGTCACAATCAGGCCCTGAATATCAGCCTGAGATACGGCCTCAATTGCAGCCTTAAAATCTTCAATCGTTGCACGGTTGAATTTGTTAACCGACTCACCTTGTAAGTCAAAGCGGAATTCTGCAATTCCGTCCTCAAGCATTTGGACGGTAATGGCATTGCCAGCGTGGATCATGCCCTGATCTCCTTTATTTTGGAGGACTTCTAAGTTGATGTTGTGAAGCAAGCGCGCATTTCCCGCACACTTTTATACTTCGCCAATCTTACGATAACTATAGCCAAAAAGAACATCACAAGTTGTATCAAGCCGTGACGCAAGGGTCATCAATTTTTAGCGACCAGTTCAGCTGCGGTTACAGTCAGGCTCTAGCGAACCGTCATTGTAGTGTAGTGAAGTTATTGTTTCATTTTCACTTTTTTTATTACGATGGCTGAATTTTTATAACCCAGAACGGACTGCTTGCAAATACTCGCTCTGTGGTTTTTTAGTCAAAAAAGTCAATTCAGCTAGAAAATATGCAGTTCAGCTAAGGAAAATAGACGCGACACTGCGTTCCATTAGTGTGGTGCTAGCAGAGAGATCCGCTTTGTTATAATACCGACATTTTTTGACTCATGTGTTTTTTCCTGTGCCTAGTTGGGGGCCTAAAGTTTTCTGGATACTAATATGCTTAAGTGGATTATTTTGGCCATTTTCGTCATTTCAGCGTTATATATACAACGCCGTGGCAAAGTTCGGCATTCATTTTACCGTCAGTTTTTTGATCATTCGACCCTGCTGGCACCCATCAATTTTTTAATGTACCTGTTTTCCAGGGTGCCCAATCAGCCTTATATCGATACCCAGCATTTTAAGGACCTGCAGGTTCTGGATGAACACTGGGAAATGATTCGTGATGAAGCCCGGGCTTTGTATGAACAGGGGGGCATCAAAGCCTCCAGTAAATATGATGATCTCGGCTTTAACTCGTTTTTCAAGACCGGCTGGAAACGCTTTTATCTAAAATGGTATGACTCGGCCCATCCGTCTGCAGCAGAGCTGTGTCCAAAAACCACCGCCTTGCTGCAAACCCTGCCCAGCATTAAAGCCGCCATGTTTACCGAACTGGCGCCAGACAGCCGTCTGGTACGGCATCGTGACCCCTATGCCGGTTCATTGCGTTATCATTTGGGATTAATGACTCCAAATGATGACCGCTGTTTTATTGATGTCGATGGTGAACGTTATTCCTGGCGCGATGGCGAGAGTGTGGTATTTGATGAAACCTATATTCACTATGCCGAAAATAAGACCGATCAAAACCGGATTATTTTTTTCGCCGATGTAGAGCGCCCTTTAAAAACCCGCTGGATGGAAGCTTTTAATCACTGGTTTGGTAAAAAGGTGATGACGGCGGCCAGCTCACCGAATGAGGCCGGGGACCAGACCGGTGGCTTAAACAAAGCCTTTGCCTATGTTTATCAGATTCGTATTCAAGCCAAAGCGTTAAAGGCCAAAAACCGCCAGCTCTACTATTTTCTGAAATGGTTCCTGATGCTGGGGATATTCTTCCTGATTTTTATCCGGCCTTATGTGTTCTCCTAAACCATAACTAAAAGATAAAAAACGCTCATCTGGGCGTTTTTTATTGATCGGGAAGCATCAGCACAGGACTCTGATTTTGTGTAAGATAGATACAGAAACAGGGGAAAGCGATGCACATATTTCGTTCCAAAAAAGACTGGTGGCTGCTGGCCTTTATCATCTGTATGAGTGGACTGCTCATACAGCTATTACTGACCATGCAGGCCAAGGGTACGCTGCTGCAATATCCGCTGCATAGTGCTGTTTATATACTGACGATTGTCGTGATCTGGTGGCCGGTATGGAGTACCCGCTATATTGTTCAGGACGATATGCTGTCGATTAAAAGCCTGTGGTTGAGTTGGCAGATTCCGCTGCATGCTATTCAGCAGATCCAGCCCACGGATTATTCCGAGGTAGCTCCGGCGCTATCTTTAAAACGTTTGAAAATTACTTATATGCAGGCAGATACGCAAAAATATGTGCTAATTTCGCCTAAAAAACCAGAACAATTTATGCAGGCGATTGCATCACATCAGGCAAGAACCTCTGCTAAATCAGTTTGAGCGGCTGGGAATCAATCCTCCGAGGGGGCAGGCAGAATCCGTAGTTGTCCATCATGACAATCTAAAAAAAGCTCGAACTGTTTTGGCTGTTTCAAGAAATACATGGCCAGAATCGGTTCCAATTCTGTGCGTATTTTACGGCCCAGATGGCGGGCGCCATAACGGATGTCATGACCCTGATAAAAATAGGCCTTGGCGGCGGGGCTTAAATGCACCTGACGCTGCTGATGTTGCAGACGTTTGTTGAGTTTTTCCAGTTCAATCTCAACCAGACGCGGCAAGGCATCCTGCTGTACCGCTTGATAGTGCAAGGTACGATCAATCCGGTTTAGGAATTCTGGATCAAATTGACGCTGCATGATGTGGTCAATAATACGCTGAGTCGCTAGCTTTTTTAGACAAAGTTGCTGCATTTTCTGTGGCAGATAAGCCAGTTTTTCCAGATATTGCTGGGCGGCCTGTGCTCCGATATTACTGGTCATAAAAATCATACAGTTACGAAAATCAATGGTTTTGGTTCCGGCCGTCAAGGTGAGGCGGCCGGTATCCAGCACATTCATCAGCCCGCGAATCACTTCGGTACTGGCTTTTTCCAGCTCATCAAACAGCATGATGCCCGGGCGGGTATGACTGCCGGTAATCGCGATTTCATCAAACAGGCTATGACCTTCTTTAGAGCCAACATAGCCCGGTGGTGCGCCAGTCAGGGCCGCTGCATAATGTTCCTGCGCCAGCGTATTCATATCAATCCGGCAGAAGGCATCCGGACGGCCATAAATTGCCTCAGCAATCAGGCGTACGGTTTCCGTTTTACCGACGCCGGTAGGGCCGAGCATTAAAGTCACTGAAAGCGGTCGTTCCGGGCTGGAAAAATCGGCTTTGACCACATGCAGCATGTTCTCGATTTCAGTTAAGGCAGCATCCTGTCCAATAATGCGCTCGCGCAGGAATTGCATGACCGACTCAGGCTCAAAATGAAAACGTGGTTTCCCGATCAGGCGGTCCCGTTCAGCGCGACTCTGGCTGGAGGTCGCAGGTTGCGCAATATGAATACCGGATGGGGAACTGGTCATCTTGGATCATCTCGAGATAGAACAGCTTGAGCATAGCAAAGATCGCGCAGGCAATTTATAGCTTTTAGCAATCACCGCATGGCGGAGGACTTATAACTGTCCGCTCTGCCTCAATCTGTTGATTTAGCTGCCCCGTTCTGGCTAATTTTGTATTATTGCTTGAAAATGACACAAGAAACATCACATATATCTGCATATTGCAGGTGAAAAATAGGTTTTAGGTGAACGAGAACGCACGCCCTCATATTGAAAAAATCCTGGCCCATATGACCACCTTGCCCGGGGTCTACCGGATGTATGGCAAAGATGGTGAATTGTTGTATGTGGGAAAAGCCAAGAACCTGAAAAACCGGGTATCCAGCTATTTTGTCAAAACCATTGATCATCCCAAAACTCAGGCTCTGGTGGCGCGAATTTATGACATTCAAACCCTGATCGTGCGTTCGGAAACCGAAGCCTTGCTCTTAGAGCAAAACCTGATCAAGTTGCATCGCCCGCCCTATAACATCATGCTGCGTGATGATAAGTCCTATATTTATATTTTTGTCTCGGCGGATAAGCCCTATCCGCGTCTGGCCAGTGGGCGCGGCAAGGGGAAGCACCAGGTCGGCAAGTTTTTTGGGCCTTATCCGAGTGCCTATAATGCACGTGATACTTTGGTGATTCTGCAAAAACTGTTTAATGTCCGCTCCTGTGAAAACAGTTTTTTTGCCAACCGTACCCGGCCTTGTCTGCAATATCAGATCAAGCGCTGTTCAGCGCCCTGTGTCGGCTTTATCTCGCCAGAAGACTATAAGGAAGATGTTGATAATTCAATCCGTTTCCTGCGTGGTGATACCCGGGAGTTAAACCAGGAACTGATTGCCAAAATGGAAGCTGCGGCAGAAAATCTGGAATTTGAAAAAGCGGTATTTTTCCGGGACCGCATGGCCTTGCTGCGTGATGTGCAGGCCCAGCAGGCGATTTATAAGGTCAAGGGCGAGGCCGATATTTTGGCGATTGCCTCTCAGGCCGGTGTGACCTGTGTGCAGATCATGCATGTGCGTAATGGCAAAATGTTGGGGGGAAAAGGCTATTTCCCGGACATGCTCAGTGATGATCTGGGGCAGATGTTGGCAGACTTTATTGCTAATTTTTATTTTCAGGTGGCCGATGAAATTCCGACAGAACTGATCGTCAATATTGAGGTGGCTGATCGCAAGGAGCTGGAAGCCGCATTGTCCCAGCATTTTGACAAAAAAATCCAGATCAAGTCCAGAGTCCGGGAAACCCGGGCCGAGTGGCTGGAGCTGGCCGAAATGAATGTGCAGAATGCCATTCAGGGCAGGCTGGCCAATCATTTTGAACTGAATGAACGCTTCCATCAGCTAGAGCAGGTGGTCGGTCGTCCGGTAGACCGGATTGAGTGTTTTGATATCTCACATACGATGGGTGAGGATACCGTGGCCTCCTGTGTGGTTTTTGACAGTGGGGGTGCCCGGAAACGGGATTATCGCCAGTTTTCCATTCATGACATTACTGAAGGTGATGATTATGCGGCCATGCGTCAGGCCCTAACTCGGCGTTATAAAAAGGCCATGCTGCCGGATTTACTGCTGATCGACGGCGGCAAAGGTCAGCTGCATATGGCTATGGAGGTGATGCAGGAGCTGGGGCTGGATGCCTTTATGATCGGGGTATCCAAGGGCGAAGGCCGTAGGCCGGGTCTGGAAACCCTGCATTTTACCGATGGCAGCAAGATTCAGCTTCCGGAAGATCATAAGGCATTGCATCTGATCCAGCAGGTGCGTGATGAAGCGCACCGTTTTGCCATTACCCGGCACCGGGCCAAGCGTGACAAAAAGCGCGGCTCATCCGTACTGGAAGTAATTCCGGGCTTAGGGCCTAAACGCCGTCGTGATTTACTGACCCATTTTGGCGGGATTCAGGGGGTATTAAAAGCTTCAGAAAAAGACCTGCAACTGGTTCCGGGACTTGGCTCAGTGATGGCACGCATGATTTACAAGACCCTGCATGAATAAAAAACCAGAACGACCAGGGCAAAAATGCTCACTGACTGGGGTGTCATCCGACATTTCTCAAGTGGCTTTTTCCAGGCAGAATAAAGAGAGATCAACGTACTAAGGAAGAACAATGTCTTTACATGGATTGTATGCACAAATTGCCGAGCAGGAATGGGTCGATTTCCCAGAAGGCTGGTTACAGGGACGCACCTTGTATGGTGGTCTTGCAGCTGCGATGATGATGCAGAAAGCGGTATTGGCCATTCAGAATCCAAGCCAGTGCCTGCTGAATGCCAGTGTGACTTTTGTAGGTCCGGTTAAGCAGGCCAAAGTCCGTTTGACCGCAGAAATCTTGCGACAAGGCAGGTCTGTCACCACCATTGAAGTGCGTTTATGGCAGGATCAGGCCGTACAAAGTATTTTGCTTGCCAGTTTTGGAGCAGCCCGGGAGTCGGAGATTCAGGTCAGGCTAATGCCGCAGGCCCCTGACTATCCAGCGCCTGAGCAACTGTTGCTGTTTCCGGGCGAGCAGGAGCTACCAGAATGTTATCAGCATTTTCAGCTGGCCTGGGCAGATGTCAATTTGCCTTGCAGTGCCAGTACAAGACCAGATTTTGGTGGATGGTTCCGGTTTCATCCTGAAAAGCATAGCAACCGTAAATTTCAGCTCGCTGATTTAATGGCACTTTTTGATATTTGGCCGCCCGGGGTACTGCCAATGTTTAAAAAACGGGCACCTGCCAGCAGTCTGACCTGGAATGTTACTTATGTGCATCCGTTGCAGCACCAGTTAAAGGATTGGTTTAAATATAAAGTATTTACAGACCATGCAGCAGACGGTTATGCAACTGAATATGCCTATCTCTGGGATAGTGAAAATCGTCTGATTGCGATCGCCAGGCAGACGGTGACCGTGTTTGCCTAGTGACACTGCACGCCAATTCGTATAAAGTGAGGCCTATCAATGATGGATCAAACCTCAGAAAAAGTGTGCATTTTCATCGTACATGAGGGGAACAATTGGCGGTGTCTATGACTACAGGTCGTATCCTGAATATTCCTAATATCTTGACCTTGGCGCGTATTGTCCTTATTCCGGTATTTTTATTGGTGGCCTATTGGCCCCCTGCAGTGGGGATTTATGGGGCTGAGCCGAATGTCACGCGACATCTGATTCTTACTGCGATTTTTGTTATTGCGGCAGTAACAGACTGGTTTGATGGCTATCTTGCCAGGACCTTGAACCAGACCTCTGCATTCGGGCGTTTCCTGGACCCGGTGGCTGATAAGCTGATGGTGGCGGCTGCCTTAATTGTACTGGTCCAGTGGCAACCGACCATCTCTATGGCATTTGCAGCCATCGTGATCATTTCCCGTGAAATTACCGTCTCGGCATTGCGTGAATGGATGGCGGAACTGGGTGCGCGAACCAGTGTGGCGGTCTCCACAGTCGGAAAATATAAGACCGCTTTTCAGATGATTGCGATCAGTGTATTTCTGCTCAACTGGCCGCCTCTGGAAATGCTGGCCTATGCACTGCTGTATACGGCAGTAATTCTGACTTTATGGTCGATGTTTATTTATCTCAAAGCGGCTTGGCCGTATTTAAAACAGCCTTAAAACACATACATAAGAAAGCTCCATTGATGGGGCTTTTTTTTATGGTTAATTGAGAAAGGTTTTGTAAAAATAACAGGCAAAAAAATACCCAGCCTTTGGGGGAAGAACTGGGATGAAATCGGGGTATTTCTCAGTTGTTATTATAGTTATTCAAAGATATCTCATCTTCTTGTTAGCCATTATGACAGGAGTTTTCATAAAAACATGGGATTTCTTGTTGCTGAATGTTGTGTTTTGTAGAGGCTCTGTATTGGGGTTTTACAATCCATTATTTTGATACAAACTTGATGGTTTTTTATGGGGGAAGGGGCTGCTTAAAGTCAGAAAATACGCTAGTAAAAAAGTTGCCTTGAGCTGCTTGCGAGATATTTTTCAAGCTACGCTGCTGGCTCGAAATAGCTTAGAAAAACGATATGACGAATTTTGCGTTTTAGAAATGAAAATAATTTTTCAGCACGACTTTAGGACTCACTAGAGCAGGGCTTTAAATCGCAAACACTCTTTTCTTAGAGGTGTTCAGCCCCACTTTCCTTGCTTGTCTTGCCTCATTTTCAGTCCTATAAAAAAAGAATCCCCAAAATATGGAGATTCTTTCAGGGTTTTAGTCTATGCAGACTGTGCCCTTGTGTTGCGGCTTAGTGGAGCAGTGCTCCACTTAATCACGCCTCAGGCTTAAGACCTTCGGCTTTTTCTAAAGTTTCATCATTATTGAAGAACTTCTCACGTTGTTCTTCCAGAAACTTTTTTGCATCCGGTTCAAACACGCTTAAACGCTTTTCATTGATCAGCGTGGTCTGGTGCTTTAACCATTCCTGCCAAGCCTGTTTAGACACGGTATCAAACAGTTCCTGTCCCTTGGCACCCGGGAATGGTGCAAAGTCTAGACCTTCCATCTCTTGTTGATACTTACGGCAAAATACTTGTCGAGACATACCAATACTCCAAATTAAAGCGAAAGCAGTTAAGCATAAAGTTTTTCTAGGCGGGCATGGGCACGTTCGATTGCAGCTTCAACCTGAGCCGGTGCCGTACCCCCAATGTGGTTACGTGCATTTACCGATGCTTCCAGAGTCAGGGCTTTTTCAAATACATCTGCCTGAATCAGATCCGAGAACTGTTGTAGTTGTTCCAGGGTGAGCTCAGACAGGTCTTTGCCTTCCTGAACACCTAAGGCCACTGCTTTACCTACAATTTCATGCGCATCACGGAAGGCTACGCCATTTTTCACTAGGTAGTCTGCCAGGTCAGTGGCAGTCGAGAAACCACGTAAGGCAGCTTCACGCATTTCCGGAAGGTTTGGAACCAGTGCCGGAATCATGTCAGCAAAGGCCATTAATGAACCCCGCACCGTGTCGATCGCATCAAACAGCGGTTCCTTGTCTTCCTGATTGTCCTTGTTATACGCCAAGGGTTGACCTTTCATCAGGGTTAACAGGCTCATCAGATCGCCATACACCCGGCCTGTTTTACCGCGAACCAGTTCAGGTACATCTGGGTTTTTCTTCTGTGGCATGATCGATGAACCAGTACAGAAACGATCTGGAATGTTCACAAACTTGAACTGTGCCGAAGTCCACAGAATCAGCTCTTCAGACATACGTGACAAGTGCATCATGATGAGTGAGGCTGCAGCATTGAATTCAATTCCGAAGTCACGGTCAGATACGGCATCCAGTGAGTTTTCAGCAATCGCTTCAAAGCCTAAAAGCTCGGCCGTATAGGCACGGTCAATTGGATAGGTTGTTCCCGCCAGCGCTGCAGAACCTAGTGGCATACGGTTGACACGCTTACGGCAGTCAATCAGACGCTCGGAGTCACGTACCAGCATTTCAAACCAGGCCATTAAATGATGGCCAAAAGTGACCGGCTGTGCAGTCTGTAAATGGGTAAAGCCCGGCATGATGGTATTGGTGTTCTTGGCAGCCAGCTCCAAAATACCTTTTTGTAATTTTTTCAATAATTCTAAAATGGCATCGATTTCATCACGCACATACAGACGGATATCCGTGGCCACTTGGTCATTACGGCTGCGGCCGGTATGCAGTTTTTTACCGGTGATGCCAATACGCTGAGTCAGACGTGATTCGATGTTCATGTGCACATCTTCAAGGTCAATGCGCCATTCAAAATTGCCTGCTTCAATATCTGCCTGAATGGCAGTCAGACCTTCAATAATGTCATCGCGTTCCTGTTCAGTCAGTACCCCGACTTTGGCAAGCATGGTCGCATGAGCCACCGAGCCTGCAATATCCTGTTTATAAAAACGTTGGTCAAATTGAACAGATGCTGTAAATTCAGCAACAAAAGCATCAGTCGCTTCAGAGAAACGACCGCCCCACATACCCGAAGTCTGGGCGTGTGCTGGATGAGAGGAATTAGAAGATGTGGTCATGTCGGCTCAATCAGATTAAAAGCAGTAGAACGAAAAAGAGTATAACAAATTCAAAGCCTATTGCCGAAATTCTATCTGATCAATCTTGCCTGTACCGAACAGGGCAGGGATTGGGTTCCTATTTTTTTAGCCAGATGGGACAGTGGCAATATTTGCTCGAGCTGTTTATCGGCGGTAATACCCTGGCTCTGGTCCTGGCGCTGGCAGAAGCCCAGTCCTGGCAGGCTTTGAGTGTGCTACAGCTCCTGCAATATATGCTGTATATCAGCTGGATACTGTTATGTTTTGCAGCGCTGCTGGAGTTTTTTCAGCAGCAGTTTCAGCGAATGGGGATTAAACTGGCTTTAATGTCCGGATTTTTACTGTTACAGGTCATTGTGCTGCTGACTACTATCAGCTTGAATATTCTGATATATATTGGAACAAATTTAAGTTTTCAGGGCTTGAACTGGGCTATTATTCTGGATCAGCTCAGTCTACACTTAAGTTTAGGAATATTGCTTGGGATGTTTTGTTTTCGCTATCTGTATCTGCGCGAGCAATGGCAGCAGCAGCAGCATAGTGAGCTGAAGGCCCGTATTCAGGCCATGCAGGCACGGATTCACCCGCATTTTTTGTTTAATAGCCTGAATAGTGTTATCAGCCTGATCAGTATTGATCCTGACAAGGCAGAACAAATGCTGTTAAACCTGTCGCGTTTGTTCCGGGCTAGTTTTCAGGAGTTAAAGCTGGTCAGCGTGCAGGAAGAAATTGATCTGTGCCAGCGTTATTTGCAGATTGAACAGATTCGGCTGGGCGAACGCTTGCAAGTTGAATGGAAACTGGAAAACAAGGAGCTATATTCTCAAGTCCAGATTCCCTTACTGACTTTACAACCCTTATTAGAAAATAGTATTTTTCATGGAGTTGAAAAAATCTTAACAAAGAGTACGATAAGCGTATTGATTGAAATATTACAAAATCAAATTAATATCATCATAACAAACCCTTATATGCAGGAAAATAAAACTTTAAAAAAGGGGCACGGTATTGCAATAGAAAATGTCAGACAGCGACTGGAGGCTTATTATGGCTCTACAGTCAGCTTACAGACATTTGCTGGCGAAGGGATGTTCACGACAGTGTTACGATACCGATATAAATAAAAATAAATCAAAAAGATCCGGGTTAAACTATGCATGAATGTGATGCTATGAGCCGGATAAGGAGGAGAAATGGACGTCCTGATTTGTGATGATGAGCCTTTGGCTGTCGAACGCTTATCGCGTTTGGTCTCTCAGCTGGGCCATCAGGTGATTGCCACTGCTAGCCATGGCCGTCAAGCCATTGATCTGGCTCACCAGCACGAACCTGATGTCATCTTATTAGATATTCAAATGCCTGAAATGGATGGCCTGATCTGCGCGCAGCATTTACGCCAGCTTGATCCGATGCCTGCCATTGTATTCTGTACTGCCTATGATCAGCATGCACTGGATGCTTTTAAGTCCAATGCAGAAGGCTATTTGCTCAAACCCGTGATGCAACAGGAATTAGCACAGGTGTTGGAGCATTTAACTAAATTTACCCAAGCTCAGATGAGCCAACTAAAACAAAAAGAAAATATGGAAGATATCAATACAAGCCGCCAGCAGATTGCGGCAAAGACCTATCGTGGTGTGGAGTTGGTGCCAGTTGAAAATATCTATTACTTTCTGGCGGATCAGAAATATGTCACTGTACGGCACAAAAATGGCAGTGTCCTGATTGATGAAACCTTAAAGGAACTTGAGCTGGAATTTGGTGACCAGTTTATCCGGATTCATCGTAATGCGCTGGTGTCTGTGCACTATCTGGATGGACTGGAAGTTGTGAGTTCTGGTCAGTATCAGGTGCGTTGCCGGGAACTGGAGGAGCGTCTGGCGGTCAGTCGACGCCATTTGCCGATTTTAAGGGATCGTATTCATAAGCTTTAACAGCTATATAGGCAATCTAATCTGAAGCTTGTGTAAATTCACTTGCATTTTCAAGTGAGCAGGTTAAGTTTAGACTATTGTTCTCATTGGCTGTTATTTAAATTTATGAAGACCCTAAAAATTGCAACTCGACAAAGTCCACTTGCACTTTGGCAAGCGGAACATATTCGTGCGCGTTTACAGGACCTGCATACTGGTTTACAGGTCGAGTTAGTCACTTTTGTTACACAGGGCGATAAAATCCTGGATACGCCATTGGCTAAAATTGGTGGAAAGGGATTATTTGTAAAAGAACTGGAAGCAGCTTTACTGGATGGACGTGCAGATCTGGCGGTTCACTCTATGAAAGATGTCCCGATGGCGTTACCTGAAGGTCTGGCCTTAGCAGTGATCTGTGAGCGTGAAGATCCGCTGGATGCTTTTGTTTCTAATCATTACGCCAGCTTTGATGACTTGCCACACGGTGCCAAGGTAGGAACTTCGAGTTTGCGCCGTAAGACTCAGATTTTAAAGCAGCGTCCGGATCTGGAGATTATTGACCTGCGCGGTAATGTGGGTACCCGTTTATCTAAACTGGATGCAGGACAGTATGATGCTATCATTTTAGCCAGTGCCGGTTTAAAACGCCTTGGTTTGGCAGAGCGTGTCCGTCATACACTTGCAGCTGAAGTCAGTCTGCCTGCGGTAGGACAGGGGGCTTTGGGACTAGAATGCCGTGAGGGCGATCAGGCGGTACTGGATCTTATTCTGCCACTTTTACATGCGGAAACGGATGCTTGCGTCCGTGCGGAGCGTGCTTTTAATGCCTATCTGGAGGGTGGCTGTCAGGTGCCAATTGCAGGTTATGCGACTTTAAATCAGGATCATATTTCGATTGAAGGTCGGGTGGGCAGTGTAGATGGGGCCGTGCTGTTACGTGCCCAGCATACCGGACATATCACAGAGGCTGAGCAACTCGGCGTGCAGTTGGCGAAAGACCTGCTGGATCAGGGAGCGGGCGATCTACTGAAGGCGCTTTATTCAAACTGATGTTGTTTATCAATACCCGCCCCAGAGATCGTGCTGCAAAGTTGACTGAGCAGTTACAAAACGCACAGATTCCTGTTGTAGAATTGCCTTTACTGGAGCTGATCGCACAGCCTCTTTCAGAGGATCTGCTGGCTTTATATCGCCGGCTGGATCAGGCCGATATTATTGTGGTGGTCAGCCCAACTGCAGTGCAACTGGGAATGCGGTATTTGCAGCAGGCGGGTGTCGCCCTGCACAGCTTGCAGCATGTGCAGTGGGTGGCAGTCGGTCAGGCCACAGAAAAAGCGTTGGCAGCCTATGGTATTCACAGTCATGTGCCGGAGCTAGAAACCTCTGAAGGCATGCTGCAATTGCCAGTCCTGAAGCAGCTGGCGTTGCCAGCGACGGTGGCCTTCTGGCGGGGTGAAGGGGGACGCCAGTTCATGATGCAGCATCTACATGAGCAGAAGGTTCAGGTATTGAATTTTGTACTTTACCGACGGCAATGTCCGGCCGAGAGTGCAGACATTTTAGAAAAAAAACGGGCTGTGATTCAGGCTGAACAGCCTTGCGTAGTATTAATCAGTAGTGAAGCCAGCTGGCTCAACTGGCTGGATCTGGCAGAAAGAAGCTGTCCACAACTGATTCATCAAGCGCATTATCTGGTTTTGGGGCCGCGTTTGGCAGTGCTCCTGGGGGAATATCAACAGCAGCATCAGGCAGGTTTTCAATTCGCGCAGCTCGATGACTTAAGCGGATCAACCATTCTGCACTATATGCTGACGACATTAGGGCATTCATGAAAAAAATTTTCATCCTGTTTTTGACTCTGGCTTTGGCATGGATTGTCAAACTGAGCTATGACCTATATCTCTTGAATTCAGCCCAGACGGAATTAAATGGACGTTTAAATCAGATCCAGCAGCAGAATGCTAACCTGAATGATCAGCTGGTGGCTTTAAAGCGGTTAGTGGTCTCGAACTCATCTACAGCAGCTGTGGCGAGTGGTTCTGAGAATAGTCAGACTGTCGCGGTCGATACACATCAAAACCTGGAGCTGGTTGAACAATATCTGGATCTGATTGAATTTGCTCTGCAACAGCAACAACATGCTGTGGCGGTAGAAAAATTGAACCGTTTAAAAAATGAAGTGGCTCAGCTGGGCTTGGCACCTGCGTTGGCTGGCAGTCTGGAACAGGCGATTGTCAAAGACCAGGAGACTTTGAAGCAGTGGACCAATGAACGGGTGATGCAACGGAACAGACTGAATGAATTATTAAGCCAGATAGATGCTGAAATTAAAAAAGAAATTCAGCTCCCTCATCAGGCCTCATCTACGCAAACTCGTTCATTTTGGCAACGCTGGATTCAAATTGAGCCGGTCGAACAGATGAGTAGTGTGCTGATGCAACGCCATCTGATTTTAAAAGAAGCACAACTACGCTTGCTAATTGCACAAAATACCCTGCAACAGGGGCAGCAGGTGGCTTTCCAGCAGGCATTGCAGAGCGTCATTGATGTGCTGGAACAATTGCCGGATGAACGCAGTCAGCACTGGATCAAACAGTTGCAACAGATCAAGGCCACGCCACTAACGCCTGTTCCGTTGTTAAATACTCGTACCCTGCTGAGCTAAACGCTTATGAAACAGATTTTGCTTGCTTATTTATTGGCGTGTTTGTTTGGCATTGCGATCCTAAGCGTGATGAGTTATGGCCATGGCCCAGGATATGTCTATTTATACTGGCGTGAATGGCAAATTCAGACCACCTTCTGGTTTCTGGCTGCTATGCTGGCGCTGACCAGTTTGGTGATGCAAATGATCTGGTATGCCACCAAACGCTATTTGAGCCGTGAACAGCGCAAGCATGAAACAGTGTTTAGTTTTGCCCGTTTACATCCTTATGAGCAGTTGGCTGTGGTCTGGTTGCTGAATGCAGCACAGGATCAGCGCAATTTTATTCAGCAGTCTTTTAATACTTCAGGGCTACTCAAATATATTATTGAGGCGCGATTATCTTGGGGACAGCAGCAATATAGCGAAGCTTTGCAAGCCTTAAATCAATCTAACCCTATGGCATTTGAGCTGGCAGAATTACAGCGAATAGAAATTTATTTATCTCAGCAGGATGGCCAGCAGGCTTTAACCCATTTAGAGTTTTTAAACCAGCATGAATTATCACCTTGGTTAAATCAGGTGAAAACCGCCTATGAACAGCGTTTAAATTCATTATGGGGACAGTTTGCCTTACAGTTTCCGTGGTTATATCTGCGCTCGACTAAATATGGACATTTAGACCAAAAAGTCAAAAAATCCTGGTTAGAACAATTATTAGCGGCCTATGATCAGGCCAGTGAAGAAGATTTAAAATATTTGCAACAACGATATCTGGATTTAAAACCCCAGTTATTTACGCGCGATTATGAGGTTAACCTCTTATGGCTAAAACTATTATTTAAAATGCCCGAAATGAGCGCCGAACATGAAAGTCTGGCCATGCAGTTACTGGAACAGCAATTTAATCAGGATGTCTTTTATTTGTGGTTCCAGCAGCAACTATTAAGACAGGCTCCAGATTATAGTTATATTGCTGAGCAAATTGCACTTTGGGAAAATAAATATATGACCCTGCCTATTCTGACCTTTGCCAAATGGCACGTGTTACGGGCCACAGGGCAGACTGAGGAAGCTGAGCAATTGCTGGACTTATACCCGGATGATATCCGTATGGGTTATTTAAGAATTAAGTCGGTCTTGCAGGACAGAGAAGATTTGTTGCAACAGCTGCATAAGGTATTTGAATCGAATGTCAATTTTATAGAAATTAGAATTTAAGGATGATCATGTCGGAATTACAACAATATCCAGTCATTTACTCACAGGTCGTGGCTTGGGGGGATATGGACGCTTTTGGTCATGTTAATAATGTTATCTATTACCGCTATATTGAAAGTGCACGTCTGGCGTATTTAAATCAATTAAATGTTTTTGATGAAGATATTTTAACTGTAGTGGCTTCAAATCAATGCCGGTATTTAAAACCGGTGGTCTATCCTGATCAGTTAAAGATTGCGGTACGTATTGATGAACTCAGACATTCTGCAATCAGAATGCATTATCTATTATGGAGTGAAGTACAACAGTGTATTGTGGCCACTTCAGAAGCAGTAATTGTCTGTCTCAATAAACACACTCTACAAAAAACAGTCATTCCGCCAACTATTCGAGAAAAAATCATCCAACTTGAATCAAGTGTGGGGCATATAATTTAATAGGTAGACTAATTATTTATTTTTTGTAATGAGTTTTCAATTTATTGTTGTAGACTTCAATTATATATTGAATATTTTTTTTTAAATAAATATGATGAAGCTGTTATTTAATAAAACAAATAATGTTATTGAAATATTTTTTGGAGAATATAATGCCGGATATCACAAATCTATCTGTTGAACAGTTAAAACGCCTGCAAGCTGAAGCTGAAGCCCTGATTGCCTCGAAAAAAGATCAAGAAATTGAAGAAGCTTATCGTCAGGTTTTAGAGATTGCGGAAAAAGTGGGATTAAGTATTGAACAGCTGATCGAGTTTGGCGCGTCGAAACGTAAAAAAACCTCACGTAAATCTGTAGAACCACGTTATCGCAGTAAATCAAATACTGCAGATACCTGGACCGGTCGTGGTAAACAGCCACGTTGGCTGGTTGCAGAATTGGAAAAAGGTGCAAAGCTGGAAGATTTTTTAATTTAATTTTTAATTAATATTTCGTCATTAGCTCGTCATATAGGCGAGCTATGATTGATGAACCAAGCATGACTGCTTGGTTTTTTTATAGCTATGAATTGGCGCCATAGAAAAAGTGTGCATAATGGTCTGTAGAAGTAAAAATGATAAACGGGAATTCAGATTCGATATGTTGGTCGTGATGGAATGAGCAGTAAACCGAAAACTTTAAAGTGGTTAATACTTGCAATTGGGGCCTTTTTTATCTTTGTTGTACTGCAGGTGCCAGCAGCTTGGTTAGTTTCAAAATTTTATAAAAATAATCAGGTCTTACACAATATTAACGGGAATATCTGGCAGGGAAGTGCAGATTGGAAAAAAGGAAACTTAAGTGGAAGCTTGAATTGGCAGCTCAGACCTCTGGACCTGCTATTGCTGAGATTAGGGGCTCAAGTCGATCTGCATAGCGGTAATACTCAACTTTCCGGCACCCTGGCATACAGCCTGAACAAAACTTTAAGAGTTAAAAATCTTGAAGGTCAGCTGGCACCAGAAAGCTTAAAAAAGCTGGCCGCCTGGCAATGGCCTAGTAATTCAATCCAGCTCAAAGAGCTGGACTTTAAATATAAAAAAGAGCAGGGCTTTAGCCAGGTGACGGGTCAGCTGCAGTGGGCAGGAGGAGAGTTGATTTATACTTTTGCCCAGCGTCAGGAACAGATCAATGTACCGGCTTTAACTGGTCAGCTCTCGGATGAAAGTAACCAGCTGCTGCTGGACGTACGAGATGCCCGCGATCAGCGAATGCTAAATATAAAACTTGATCCTGATCTCATGCTGGATGTCCAGCTCACCCAGCGTTTCTTGATGAATGCACCTGCTTATACAGGTAAAGCCGGTCTGGACACCTATGTCATTAGTACCCGCCAACCGCTGATGGGAGGGCTAAATTGATGGCCTTCTCTCTAGATGACTTGAAGCACTTGAATCTGCAGCAAGCTAACCGGGCTGCACCTGTATTGCTCCTGTTTTTAATGCTGTATGTATGCTGGAAACTGGCTGCTCTATTCTGGTTGTTGGTGGCTCCTCCTCAGGCCATGCAGGTAGATCGGGTTGAACTCGGTTCACAACAGCCACAGGTGCCGAATATCAGTGCATTTTCGTTATTTCAGGAAACTACACAAACGGCGGCAACGACCGAGATTGCCAATCTCAGCTTGCAAGGGGTGGTGGTGGCCAGCCCGAGCTATAACTCTTCAGCAGTTTTTAAGATCAATGATCAGGTCGACCGTTACCGTGTGGGCGAGACACTGGCCAATAGTGGATTTGAGCTGGCAGAAGTGTATTGGGATCGGGTTGTACTGCGCCGTCTTGGCGGGGCCACGCAGGAAGTATTCTTCAAAGGGCTGGAAAATGGCTTGAATCAGCCGATTGTTCCAGAACAGTCTCTGCTGTCCGCCAAGCCCTCTTCAGGTAATGAAGGTCGGGCTGAGCCCCAAGCTCCTGCCCAATCACCGCAAAATGAGATTGGTCGTGCCATTCAGCAGATGCAGGAAAATCGTGAACAATATTTACAAAATATGGGGGTTAGTGCAGCCGATGGCAGTTATGAAGTCACCTCTCGTACACCGCTTGCGCTGCGTAACCGCCTGGGTTTAAGACCGGGAGATCGGATTCTGTCTTTAAATGGCCAGACGCTCACACAGGGGCAGACTGAAGCACAATTACTAGAACAGGCTCGACGTGAAGGTCAGGTGAAACTCGAAATACAACGTGGTGATCAGGTGATGACCATACAACAAGATTTGAAATGATGTGTCATCACAACATATAGGGTTAGGAAGCACAAAAGTTTATGGCTTTATTTAATAATAATCGATCAGCTTGGGCGCTGTGCGCGGCCGCACCATTGGTGGCTATGGTCAGTACGGCCAGTTATGCACAAACCTGGAAAATTAATCTCCGGGATGCAGACTTAACCGCTTTCATTAATGAAGTTGCTGATATTACAGGTAAAAATTTTGCAGTAGATCCCCGGGTACGTGGTAATGTTACGGTGATTTCCAATAAGCCTTTAAATAAAAATGAAGTTTATGACCTGTTTTTAGGCGTGTTGAATGTCAATGGGGTGGTGGCCATTCCTTCAGGTAATACCATCAAGTTGGTGCCTGATAGCAATGTCAAAAACTCGGGCATTCCCTATGATGCCCGTAGCCGCGCCCGTGGAGACCAGATTGTTACCCGGGTGATCTGGCTGGAAAATACCAATCCGAATGACCTGATTCCGGCCCTGCGTCCTTTAATGCCGCAATTTGCCCATCTGGCTGCTGTGCCGGGCACCAATGCCCTGATCGTGTCGGATCGTGCCAATAATATTTATCAGCTGGAAACCATCATCCGTAATCTGGACGGAACAGGGCAAAATGACATCGAGGCAGTAAGCCTGCAATCGAGTCAGGCTGAAGAAATGATCGAGCTGATTGAGTCGATGACCGCGACAGGTGCCGCCAAGGATCTGCGTGGTTCTCGTGTTCGGGTGATTGCCGATGTGCGAACCAACCGGATTTTGATCAAAGGTGATCCGGCCACCCGCAAACGGGTACGTCAGATGATTGAAACGCTGGATGTGCCGGCCGCCGACCGTCTGGGCGGATTAAAAGTCTTTCGTCTGAAATATGCGAGTGCCAAGAATCTGGCGGAAATTCTGCAAGGACTGGTCACGGGGCAGGCCGTGAAAAGTAGTGCGGATCATACGTCATCTGACTCCTCTTCCTCCAATCCCATCAGTAATTTAAGCAATAGCAACAGTGCTGGCAGCAATTCAAATAGTAATGGTGCTTCCGGTATTCAGCTGAACAGTGGTATGAAAGCCGAGCAGGGGGGCATCAGTAGTTTTAGTGCCAATGGGGTTAGTATTATTGCGGACGCTACCCAGAACTCGCTGGTGGTCAAGGCAGATCCGCAGTTAATGCGTGAAATAGAATCCGCAATTAACCAGCTGGATGTTCGTCGCCAGCAGGTGCTGATTGAAGCTGCCATTATTGAGATTGAAGGCAATGACGCGGACCAGCTTGGGGTGCAATGGGCCTTGGGTGATCTCAATAGCGGTATTGGCTTGATTAACTTTGATAATTTTGGCAGCAGCCTGAAAAATATTGCCGCGGGTTATCTGACTGGCGGCCTAGCAGGGGCGGGCAGTGCGCTGGGTACAGGTGGCTCATTAATCCTGGGTGACTATAAAGAAGGCGCAGATGGGTCCCGCAAGCTGTATGGAGCCCTGATTCAGGCACTCAAAGAAACCACCAAATCCAATCTGTTGTCTACGCCGTCTATTGTCACGATGGACAATGAAGAAGCGTATATCGTGGTAGGTGAAAACGTACCTTTTGTTACCGGTTCAGTATCGACGGGTGCTGCTGGTGTTGCCAACCCCTATACCACGATTGAACGTAAGGATGTCGGGGTAACCTTAAAAGTGATTCCACACATTGGGGAGGATGGTACGGTACGTCTGGAAGTCGAACAGGAGGTATCGGATGTTAAAGCCAATAAAGGACAGGCATCTGATCTGGTGACCAGTAAACGGGCCATTAAAACCTCGATTCTGGCTGAACATGGCCAAACCATTGTATTGGGCGGCCTGATTTCGGACAACACCAGTTATGGCCGTCAGGCTATACCGGGTCTGGGTGCCATTCCGGGCCTTGGCCGCTTATTCCGCTCCGAAGGAAAGTCCAATCAGAAACGTAACCTGTTGATTTTTATTCATCCGACCATTGTAGGCGACAAGAATGCAGTACGCAAACTGACCCAACAGCGCTATAGCCAGTTATATAGTTTGCAATTGGCTCTGGATGCAGATGGGAATTTCTCCAAATTGCCGGAAAATGTAGATGATGTCTATCAGCAGCGTATTCCAGTGTCTAAAACCCCATTAAAAAATTCGCCTTATCAGACTGTGCCAACGGCCCCTGCAACGAACTCATCTACAGTGACGACCACACCTGTTGCAATCGAGCCAGTCATTCCACAGCAGACTGTACCGCCTGTCGAGCAGATCGAAAAAAGTAAAAATACCGTTACAACCACTACACTTAGACCGAAAAGCTAGGATATTCGCATGGGCATGCAGCATGTTATGATAGCGGCAAAGAGAATAGAGAAGTGGATTTCATGACTTGGAAAATACATGCGATTACAGATGATCTCGCTGGACAAGACATTGCAATAGAGCGTGACATGCTGGTAGGGCGTCATCAGAGCGCCGATATTGTGTTGCAGGCAGCAGAGATTTCGCGTAAACATGCGGCTTTCCTGCTTAAAGAGGATGCACTGTGGGTGCAGGATTTGGGTTCATCCAATGGTACCTTTGTAAATGATCTGCGTATTGAGCAGGAAACCCTGTTAAAGCAAGATGATATCGTACAATTTGCCAGCTTGAAGTTTTTGGTGCTTGAACCGGTTCGAGCGGTTGACGTTGCTGCAGGCATTGAAGCAACTGCTGAAAAAGTGACTGAAGATGTAGAAGTTGTTGAAAAAACGCCAGCTCAACATATGAATGAGCAAGGTATACCAGAGTTAAAAGAGCGTGATGCTTCAATCCAGTTAACACGTGATGGCATGCCAACCAATGTCGGTATTCCGAAACCGGCCCCGATTGCTGAAGGTATTGATCTGACCGCCGTTAAGCCTGAGCCCGCCCCGGTTCCGGTAGAGCAGCCGATTTCCCGTGTTGAGCAGGAAAAACAGGCGCAGAAAAATGCTTCTGTGGGCTTGATTTCCCTGATTGTACTGGTGATTCTGGCAATTATTGCCTGGGTATTATTTAAATAGGCCGATGATTGGCTATACAATCAAGGCATGCAGAACGCATGCCTTTTTTGACAATGCATAACTAAAAACGAGGGTCAGGATGTCAATTGCACAGCTCGAACAGCGCCAGCTGATTTTATTTGATCTGGATGGTACCTTGGTGGATTCGGCTCATGATCTGTATCGCGCCATGAATATGAGTCTTAATATCATGCAACTGCCCTCGGTGACGGAAGAGCAGGTACGCGTCTGGATTGGCAAGGGCAGTTCCCTCTTTTGCGAGAGCGTCCTGCGTCACTTGGTCGGTGAGGTGATGCCAGCGCAGCATCAGGAATTACTCAGTACCTTTCTGGAAATTTACAATGCCGATCCATGTATTGATACCGTGCCTTTCCCGGGAATTCTGGAATTTCTGGCTTGGGCCAAGGCCGAAGGTAAAACCCTGATCTGTGTCACCAATAAACCGGAGCGTCCGGCATGCAGTATTCTGGATACCTTGGAAATGTCACAGTATTTTACAGATACCATCGGCGGTGACCGATTTGCCGAACGTAAGCCGCATCCACGTCAGCTATTACATTGTGTAGAGCACTATCAGGTGGCCAAAGAACAGGTCTTGCTGATTGGTGATTCTTGCAATGATATTGAAGCAGCACGTCGGGCAGGCATTGATTGTATTGTAGTCAGCTATGGCTATAATCATGGCGAGGATATTGCGGATTCGCAGCCACAGCAGATCGTGAGTGACTTAAGAGATTTGCTGAACTAGCACAAGGGAATAAAGGAAATAGAATGAATAGTGATACGGTTTTTCGATGGCGTCGCTCGGTTCACTTCAATTTGCAAACTAAGTAAACCCTATTAAAAGAGAAAAACCGAATGACCACTCAAGCCCAATTCCAGCAACTTGCAGCACAAGGGTACAACCTGATTCCTGTTTATCGCCAGCGTCTGGCGGATACAGAAACCCCATTGTCCGTATTTGCCCGTTTAAAACAGCATCAACATGCCTATTTATTTGAATCTGTTGAGGGCGGTGAAAACTGGGCGCGCTATTCCATTATTGGACTCGGTGAATCTACCGTATTCTCCTGTAATGCAGGGCAACTCACAATACAACACACCGATGGCCGCCTTGAGCAGCAGGCATGTAGCGATCCATTTCAATATATCCGTGATTTTCAGGCCCAGTTTAAAGTTCCGACTCAGGCCGAACTTCCGGCATTGCCAAGTTTTACCGGCGGTCTGGTGGGTTACTTTGGTTACGATACAGTGCGTTATATCGAACCACGCCTGAACAATATGCCTGAAGCGGATCCTGTGGGTCTGCCAGACCTCTGGATGATGCTGTCTAAAACCGTTATCGTGTTTGATAATTTAAAAGATACCCTGTTCTTGATTGTACATGCCGATGCCACGGATCCAGTTGCTTATGAAAAAGCACAGGAACAATTAAATGAACTGGAAAATATTCTGGCAACCCCAGTCAGCTTAAAAGCAGAAAAACATACCCCTCCGCATTTCGAGTCGCTCACCGGAAAAGATAAGTTTCTGGAGTCGGTAGAGCAGGTTAAGGAATATATCCGTGCTGGAGATGTCATGCAGGTGGTACCAGGCCACCGGATGGTGTCTGACTTTGATGGCGACCCGTTACAGGTTTATCGCGCATTGCGTCATTTGAATCCATCCCCTTATCTGTTTTTGGTACAAGGGCAGACCTTGGACAACCAGACGCCGTTTCATATTGTCGGTTCTTCACCAGAAATTCTGTCCCGTCTGGAAAATGGTATTGCTACAGTCCGCCCGCTGGCAGGAACCCGTCCACGCGGCAAGAATAAAGAACAAGATCTGGCTTTAGAACAAGAGTTACTTTCTGATGAAAAAGAGATCGCCGAGCATGTCATGCTGATCGACTTGGGGCGAAATGATGTGGGGCGGGTCTCAAAAACTGGAAAAGTGCAAGTGACCGATCAAATGGTGATCGAGCGTTATTCCCATGTCATGCATATTGTGTCGAATGTACAGGGTGAAGTCCGCGATGATGTCGATGCGCTGGATGTTTTTAAAGCCACTTTCCCAGCAGGCACACTTTCTGGTGCGCCTAAAATCCGCGCCATGGAAATTATTGATGAAGTCGAGCCGGTAAAACGCGGAATTTTTGGCGGTGCTGTGGGTTATTTAGGTTGGCATGGTGAAATGGACATGTCGATTGCGATTCGTACCTGCGTTATTCGTGAAAATAAGGTCTATGTACAGGCCGGAGCAGGTTTGGTTGCAGACTCAAATCCTGAGTCTGAGTGGAATGAAACCCAAATAAAAGCTCGCGCAGTGATCAAAGCGGTTGAATTATCGTCAAATGGATTGATTTTGTGAGTTTTTGGCGTTTTTTTTGAAAAAAACACTTGCACGGATTTCAAGTTTTGCTAAACTGCACACCGTTCCGATACGAAACGTACGAAACACTAAGAAACGCCGGCATAGCTCAGTTGGTAGAGCAACTGACTTGTAATCAGTAGGTCCACAGTTCGAATCCGTGTGCCGGCACCATCTTAGAAAGTTTGGAGTGCAAAGTAAAGAGCGACACTGATGTAAGTGTAAAATGGTGGGATTCCCGAGCGGTCAAAGGGGGCGGACTGTAACTCCGCTACGAAAGTTTCGAAGGTTCGAATCCTTCTCCCACCACCAATTTTAAGACTTCAAAGTGGTTCAGTACCAACATCGTGCGGGAGTAGCTCAGTTGGTAGAGCGGCAGCCTTCCAAGCTGCATGTCGCGAGTTCGATCCTCGTCTCCCGCTCCATGAGTTGAAGTACTAATATTTGCTCTTATAGCTCAGTGGTAGAGCACTCCCTTGGTAAGGGAGAGGTCTCGAGTTCAAATCTCGATAAGAGCTCCAGATTACAGTTTGGCAACTTAAGTTGCAAAAATATTCCAAAAGCAGGCTATTTAGTCTGCTTTTCAAGTATTTGGTGTTCGGTTTTTTTAAACGATATGTCGGAGCTGGGTTTTACTCAGAATTGTGTTCGACGTAAACGAGGAAGATTAACATGGCTAAGGCTAAGTTTGAACGTAATAAGCCACACGTTAACGTGGGCACAATCGGTCACGTTGACCATGGTAAAACAACTTTAACAGCT